>NZ_BAAHAP010000040.1:0-49021 GCF_054777495.1 Echinicola sediminis
TGGCCAATGCGGGTACCTTAAAATTACTTATATCCAAACCATGCTCTTTTTCTCTTTGGAACCATTCGATTATCAGCATGATCATCAGTGCCAATGCTGCTAATTTAGGAGGGAAAATAGGTTTTGAAAAAAGGGAAAGGTCAAGCATTTGCATTAAATATAAGACTCCGTCTTTGACTGAGTTTATGGCAAAAAAAACCGATGAAAGAGCAAATAATAGATAAGTCCTGGTCATTAAAATAATTTCCTTCCAACTGGGAATAAATGCACCATGGGCAATTTCTTTTTTAAATTTTGTTCTCTTTTTGGAAAAAATTATGGGCATAAATAAAACTGCCTGTAAGATTCCCCAAACTACATAAGTCCAGTTAGCCCCATGCCAAATTCCCGTAATTATGAAAATTATAAAGACATTCCTTACTACTTGCCACCTTCTAAAACCTCTAAACCTGTTTACTATATAATCCTTATACCATGATATAAGGGAGATATGCCACCTATTCCATAACTCAGCCATATTTCGTGAGAAAAAAGGGAAATTGAAATTTTTCATCAAATCAAAGCCAAAAAGGCGTGCGGTACCTATGGCAATATCCGAGTAACCTGAAAAATCACAATAGACAAGAAATATGAATAATAAAGCAGCTAAAAGTAAGGTGCTTCCTCCATAATCCCCATAATTGGTAAATACATCTCCCGTATATCCCGAAATATTATCGGCGATCACCATCTTTTTAAACAATCCCCATAAAATCTGCCGCATGCCGTCAGCGGCCTTGTCATAATCAAAGGACCGCTGTTTTTGAAATTGGGGCAAGAGATTGGTGGCCCGCTCTATAGGTCCCGCCACCAGCTGCGGGAAGAAACTCACATAGGCAAAAAAGGAAATAAAATCATCTGTACCCCTTATTTTCCTATCATAAACATCGATGGTGTAGCTGAGCGTCTGTAACGTATAAAAGCTGATGCCTACCGGAAGCACAATATTCAATCGGTCCACGGTCAGACTTTGTCCCATAAGACTAAAGGCATCGACAAAACTGTCCAAAAAGAAATTATAGTACTTAAAGAAGCCTAATAGACCTAGATTGACAAATACACTGGTCAAGAGCAGAAGCTTCCTTTTTCCTTTATCTTCGGCCTTATTCAGCGATAGCCCCACAACAAAATCCACACAACTACTAAAGGCAATCAAAAATAAAAAGCGCCAATCCCACCAACCGTAAAACACATAACTGGCCACCAGCAAAAGTGTATTTTGGAGCCTTATCTGTTTTTTGGGAATCAACCAGTAGAGCACCAAAACAATGGGCAGAAAAAGGGCAAATTCCAATGAATTGAACAACATACTTCTTGTGGCAGCTTGACTTTGGTAAAAATACGATTCCTGTTCCGTCAAGTAAAAGATTGTGAGCAACTTGAAGGAGGGACAAATTTAATTAAAAAAAGTATAAATAATTCTAGTTTTAATTATTGATTTCACATGAATTTCATAATTTTTTATCTAAACAGTAAAAATTAGGGTTGAAAAGAGCTGGTGATGTTCGTCCATTTCATGGTAATGAACCTTACTTTTCTTGGTTTCTCGTAAAGCTATATCAAGTATCAGCGCTTATCTGCGAGAGATCATTTAGGACTTTGAACCTACATGGTATAAGGAAGTATTATCATAAATCCGTCCATTACTTTTATTTATTCTCTACGCTTCCATAATTTTGCTGGACTGATAAACGTAACGCCTAGTCCCTGATTGATCCATGCACCTGAACAGCCTTCAACTGATACAATTCAAAAACTACCCTAAGGCTAAGGTGTCTTTTTCTTCAGAAATCAACTGCTTTTTGGGCATCAATGGCAGCGGGAAAACCAATCTTCTGGACGCCATCCACTACCTCTGCCTGACCAAAAGTGCCTTTAATCCCCTTGATGCGCAGAATATCATGCATGAGCAGGCTTTCTTTTCCATGAAAGGGACCTTTGAAAAAGAAGAAAAAGCGGTGGAGATCCAGTGCATCCTTGAAACCAGAAAGAAAAAGCAGCTCCTCAACAACGGCAAGGCTTACGATAAAATGAGTGAGCATATTGGCTTGCTGCCGGTGGTGCTGATCGCTCCCGATGACTCGGCCCTGATCAGGGAGGGCAGTGAGGAAAGAAGGAAGTTCTTTGACAGCCTGCTTTCCCAATTGGATAAAAACTACTTGGCGAAGTTGGTCCGTTATCAGCATTTTCTCAAGCAAAGGAATGCGCTGCTCAAGCAGTTTGCTGAGCAGGACCGCTTGGACAAAAGTCTCCTGGAGCCTTATGATCTGGAGCTGATCGGTTTGTCGAAATGGATTTATGCCGAACGCAAAGCCTTTATCGAAAGGTTCAAACCCTTTTTGCTGCATCATTATGCGGAAATATCCGGCCAGCGCGAGGCCGTGGAAATTCGCTATGAAAGCCAATGTGGGCAAACAGAATTTGAAGCGAATTTCCGAAACAACCTCCAAAAAGACCTTATCCTTAAACGCACCAATGCGGGGGTCCACAAAGATGATTTTGTCTTTGAAATCGATGCTTACCCATTGAAAAAATTCGGTTCACAAGGCCAGCAGAAGTCCTTTTTGATCGCCCTAAAGCTGGCGCAGTTCCAGGTATTCAAGGAAGAGACCGGTACCAAACCGATCTTGTTGCTGGATGATATTTTTGACAAACTGGACGATTACCGCATCGGCAAGATGATGGAGCTGGTGGCCAACCATGAGTTTGGGCAGCTTTTCATCACGGATGCCCGGCCCGAAAGGACCAAGAATATTTTGAAGGGGATAGAAGCAGATGTGGCCTACTTTGAAATTGAAAGAGGGGAAATAAGACCGGAAAAGTGACTGGATGTTCTTCTTAGTCCACTGCCGACTGTCCACAGACGACGGTCGACTCGAGTGGTCGCGACAGCGATGCTGCGCGACGATTAAATCTGAGCTTTCAGCTCCTTTCTTCCCAATTCAGCTAAAGTCCCCCATTTTCAAGGTGTGCGGGGGCAAATCCCTCAGCGTAACATCTGTAATCAGAAGAAGACAAGAGGCACTGGTGTTAAGTTAATCGTAAACAGGCGTATTGAGCATGTCGAATCCTTTGCTTCGAAATATTGGGTAGAGCGGGTTTAACTGTTTAGACAGCTGCCCCGCTTTACGGGACAAGGCTGCTTGTTTAACTGCTTAACTGAAAAATCACGTTTAGCTATGTGAAATCCATCAGTTAACAAACCTCGCCTGCAAGAGGCAGGTAACCGTTTAAACAAGAAAGTAACTGCGAAAAGTATCGACAAATCATGCTCAACATAAGACTAGATGATGAAGTCTTATGTCTAATGTCTAGCGTCTCATATCTATCTATGCTACTTTCCAAATCCTACGGGATTCAGGTTGTTCATATTCCTTAAAATCCACGCTTGCCGGGTGTACATATAGGAGGTCGGCCGAGCTGGGGACCAACGTAAAGGGTTGGGCAAGACCGCGGCAATCATGGCAGCTTCCTGGCGACTGAGCTTGGAGGCCGGTTTACGGTAAAATTCCTGCGCTGCTGCTTCCACACCGTATAGGCCATCGCCCGTCTCGATGACATTGAGGTACACTTCCATGATCCTTTCCTTGGACCAGATCAGTTCTATCAGGAAGGTAAAGTAGGCTTCCAGTCCTTTGCGGACATAATTTCTTCCGGGCCAAAGAAAGACGTTTTTGGCCGTTTGGTTAGAAATGGTACTGCCCCCTCGAATCCGCTTTCCTGATTTGTTCCCTTCCATCGCTTCCTGGATGGCCTCTACATCGAAACCAAAATGCTCCAGAAACTTTTGGTCTTCTGAGGCCACCACTGCCTGGGGCATATGGCGGGAGATTTCACTGATCGGCACCCAGCTTTTATCCAACCTTGCTGTACGTTTATCGTCGCTGGCTTGTTCGACCAACCTGATGAGCATCAGGGGAGTAATATAAACGGGCACAAACCGGTACAGCACGGTAAGACCGATAGAAATAATAAAAAACCAAAGGATGATTTTTCCGAGAAGTCGGAAGAGCTTTTTCATAGATTATTACTCAAATACTTACACAAAGTACAGTTATTTTTCAGTTTTTTGAAAGCCCATTCTCTTAGGATATTTTATGCGACTGGTTTAACCCGAAATATTCATTAGCTTATCTATTACGGACTGAAAATGCTTTAAAATCAGTCGCTTTGCTTCTGTTTTCGACTTCACCATAGCGGTGCTATGCCTCAGTCTCCAAACAGCCTGATTTTCTTGCATTTTCAACCCTCACTACGATCGCTAATGAATAATCCGGGTTTAATTTTTTGTGCAGCTGCCCCGCTGTGTGGGATGAGGCAGCTTGTTTACCTGCTTAACATAATACTATTGCCAAAAGGGACGATAAAGTCAAACTTATTATATTTGGGCCGGAAACACCTCCAATAATGACAGAAGAAAACATACCAAAACTCCCTAAAGACTTCGAGCTGCAAATGTCTTCCATGATGGGAGACAACAATTATAAAGACTTCAAGGCAGCTTTGCTAAAGCCATCCAAAACCTCCATCAGGATCAATACTGCCAAAAACTACCAGCTGACTGCCGCAAGGGAACAGGTCCCTTGGAACAAAGAGGGTTATTTTTTAAAAGATAGGCCAAAATTCACTTTAGATCCATTATTTCATGCCGGTGCCTATTATGTACAGGAGGCATCTTCCATGTTTATTCAGCATATCCTTCACAACATACAAGCACCAAAGTCAGGACTCTACCTGGACCTTTGTGCTGCTCCAGGGGGAAAAAGCTCGCTGCTTTCCAGCTATATTGGGCAAGAGGGCCTGTTGGTGGCCAATGAGGTCATCAAGGCACGTTCCAGTATCCTCAGAGAAAATATGATCAAGTGGGGATTGGGCAATACCATAGTTACCAATAATGATCCGGACCACTTTGAGCCGTTGGAAGGTCTTTTTGATGTGGTTTTGGTGGATGCCCCCTGCTCAGGAGAGGGCATGTTCCGGAAAGACCCCCAAGCCAGGCAGGAATGGTCATCGGACAATGTGCAGCTCTGCGCTTCCAGACAGCAGCGAATACTGGAAAGAGTGGGAGCTTTGCCTGGTGAAAATGGCTATTTGATTTATAGCACCTGTACTTTCAATAGAAAGGAAAACGAAGAAATGATCCGTTTTTTGACCGGGGAATTTGCTTATGAGCCGGTTAGAATCCCTCTGGAGCAAGATTGGGGGATAGTGGAGACAAGTACCGAAACAGCGGACGGCACTTTTTATGCTTACCGTTTTTTTCCTCATTTAGTAGATGGGGAGGGCTTTTTTGTTACAGTTTTGAAAAGACCGGATGATGCATTCAGCCAGTCACCTAAAAAACTAAAAGACTTTAAGCACTCGGTTTTGAAGCGAGTCAATAAACAAGAGCAACAGCAAATTGCCGGTGAAGTGGGATTGGACGGACAACACACATTTTACAAATTGAAGGACAGCTATTTTACCCTTAGAAAGGAATGGGAAAGACATTTTGAGCACATCGCCTCGGTGTTGAGCATAAAATATTTCGGTATAGAGCTTGGGAAACTTAATAAAGACCAGTTTATTCCTACCCATGACTGGGCGATGAGCATGCTGTCCAAAGAACGGTATCCAAGCCATGAGGTTAATTTGGAGGATGCACTGGCCTATCTCAGAAAAGAGGACCTCAATTTGGACATTCCGGGAGAGGGCTGGATACTGCTGACATTTGAAAAGTTGCCCCTTGGCTGGATAAAAAACATTGGCAACAGGATCAATAATTACTACCCCAAAGAATGGCGGATAAGGATGCGGGATTAACGGGTAAAAATTGAAAAGTGTTACCGTGCTGAGGAACGGATCCCAGCACGGTTTTCAATCTTTAATCTTCTTCCAAATCGTCAAATTGGGACAGATCGAAAGTTTCTGCATCCAGGTAATGTGGGTAAATTTTCATATGCTGCTTTTTGACCTGCTCTATCAAGGATTTTCTGAACCCTTCGATATTGGTGCCGTCCTGGGCGGCCATAAATACCGGCTCTATTCCCGTTTTTTTGGCATATACCTTTTTCAGTTTTTCTAAGTCCAGATAGTTGGCCTCCTCGACTTCATGTTCGGACATGTTCATCAACTCCTCTTCCGAAGGCATTTCCGGTACCAAGTCTACTTTGTTGAATACCAGTAGGATGGGTTTGTCCCCTGCGCCCAGTTCATTGAGGGTTTGGGTTACGACTGCAATATGGTCCTCAAAACTAGGGTGTGAAATATCCACTACATGCACCAGTACATCGGACTCCTTAATCTCCATCAAGGTAGATTTGAAGGATTCGATAAGGTGGGTAGGCAGTTTACGGATAAATCCAACAGTATCAGAGATCAAAAAAGGAATATGGTCCAATACCATTTTTCTAACCGTTGAATCCACTGTGGCAAAGAGCTTGTTCTCTGCAAGCACCTCGGATTTGGTCAACAGGTTCATCAAGGTGCTTTTACCGACGTTGGTATATCCTACCAAGGCCACCCTGACAATGCCTTTCCTGCCTTTTCGTTGGGTTTCGCCCTGTTTTTCGATTTTTCGGAGTTTTTCTTTCAGCAGGGTGATCTGGTTGCGGATCATCCTTTTATCGGTCTCGATCTCTTTCTCACCGGCACCGCCCCTGGTTGCGGTTCCACCTCGCTGACGCTCCAAGTGGGTCCACATACGGGTCAGTCTTGGAAGCAGGTACTGGAAGCGAGCCAGTTCCACTTGGGTTTTTGCCTGGGCGGTTTGGGCCCTGTTCAGAAAAATATCCAATATCAAGAGCGAACGGTCGTACACTTTTACCTTAAGCTCATTTTCCAGGTTTCTCATCTGGGAAGGAGAGAGGTCATCATCGAAGATGACCATATCCACCTCAAAATGCTTTACATAAGCTTGGATTTCTTCCAACTTTCCTGATCCTACGAAGCTCCGTACATCGGGTTTTTCCAGCCTTTGGGTAAAGCGGTAAACCTCCCTGGCTCCTAGAGTTTCTGTCAGAAATGCCAGCTCATCCAAATGTTCCTCCACCTCATGCTCAGATTGGTTTTGGCGGATCAATGCAACCAATACCGCGGTTTCCTCTTGAGGGGCGGTTTCTATAAGTTTCTTTAATTTTCTTGTATATTTACTCATTCAGCTTTTCCAGTCAGGAGTATAAGTTTATCCTAGGTATAATTTAACATTAATTTGAACTAAAGGGAACAAAAATGACCTAAACAAGTTCACTATCAGTATCAACGGATGTGTTCAAAACAATGCGAAATCACTTTACATTCCAGCAAATCTCTAAATTATTTCAGATAAAATTAGTCTGCTAAAAAGAAAGAATGGAAATTTACAGCTGTTTTTGAAAATCGAATAGGAAAAAATGGAAATACGAAGTACCCCAATTCAGGATGTTTTTGAGATCTACCCCAAGGTTTTTAACGATGCCCGAGGGTATTTTCTGGAAACCTACCGTGAAGATCTCCTGGCAGAAAAAGGAATAAACACGCGTTGGGTGCAGGATAATCAATCATTTTCTGTGGCAGGTACCGTCAGAGGCCTTCATTTTCAGCATGCACCAAATGCGCAGGCCAAATTGGTCCGGGTAATTTCAGGAAAGGTTTATGATGTTTGTGTGGACCTGAGAAAAGGTTCCCCTACATTTGGACAGTATCACGGGGTGGTTTTGGACAGTGCCCAGCATAACCTGCTGTATGTTCCTGAAGGTTTTGCCCATGGTTTTTCTGTTTTGGAAGATGCTGTTTTCTCCTACAAATGTTCCAATTTTTACCATAAGCCAAGCGAGGGAGGGATCATTTGGAATGACAGCCAATTGGATATCGACTGGAAAGTGGGCGAACCCATTATTTCCGATAAGGATTTGGTGCTGCCTACTTTGGCTGAATTTAAAGAACAAGCTCAAGGAGGCTTATAGTTATGGGATTACTGAGTTTCTTCAAAAAGAAAGAACAGGAACCATTGACCCTGGATTGGATGGAGGTGGACATTCACTCCCATCTGATTCCCGGCATAGATGATGGTTCCAAGACCATGGAGGAGTCCATTGAACTTATCAAAGGCTTACAAGGCCTTGGCTTGAGAAAGCTGATCACCACACCCCATGTCATGACCGAGTTTTATAAAAACACCCCGGAAACCATACTGGGAGGTTTGGAGAAACTCAGGGTAGCCTTGGATAAGGCGGGAGTGCAGATAGAAATAGAAGCTGCAGCTGAGTATTACCTGGATGAGGTGCTTTTGGAGAAAGTGGAGAGGGATGAACCACTGCTCACTTTCGGTGATAATTTTATTTTGGTGGAGACGGGTTTTATCAACAAGCCCCGAATGCTCAACGAAACTTTTTTTGCTTTGGAAACCAAAGGATATCGACCTATCCTGGCACACCCGGAGCGTTATATCTATCTGCAACACGATCAGGAACTGCTGGAGAGCCTGATGGACAAATCGGTTCTATTTCAGGTAAATTTACTGTCTTTGGCAGGATATTATTCCAAACCGGTAAAGACTCTGGCAGAAAAGCTGGTGGAGAGAAATGTGGTCAAATTTGTGGGGACAGACTGCCATAATGCCCATTATCTGGAGGGCTTGAAGGGCTTGACTTCCAGTAAGTTTTATGACAAATTGAAAAAGGGAAGCCTCGCTAATCACGAGTTATGAAAATATTAATCACCGGCATTACAGGTCTTTTGGGCAGTCATTTGGCCAGGGAGTTTCATCCGCTTGGGGAAATTCACGGGCTCAAAAGGGCACACAGTAAAACTTCCCTGCTAGGTGATCTCGCCAGCAAAATCACCTGGCATGAAGGCGACGTCACCGATTACCAATCCCTGGAAGAAGCTTTTACCGCTATGGATATCATTATCCATGCAGCAGGATTGGTTTCGTTTAGCGAAAAAGACAAAGAGAGTTTGCTCAAAGTAAACCATGAAGGGACTGCCAATGTCGTCAACGTGATGCTGGAAAAGGGAATTAAAAAGCTGATCCACGTTAGTTCAGTGGCCGCATTGGGAAGGACCCCTGAACAAAACTCCGTTGACGAGAACCATAAGTGGGTGGATTCGCCTTGGAATACCCCCTATGCCATCTCAAAGTATTTTGCCGAGCTGGAGGTTTGGCGGGGAGTGCAGGAAGGCTTGCAGGCCATGGTGGTAAATCCTTCTGTGTTGCTGGCCAAGGTCTCCGGACAAAGGAGCAGTACAGCCATTTATGCTTATGTGGAAAGGGAGCTGCCCTTTTACCCCAAGGGATCCATCAATTATATAGACATTAGGGACGCGGCGAAGCTTACCTATTTACTTTATCAAAAGAATTGCTGGGGGGAGCGCTATATCCTCAGCAAAGAGAGCCTGCCCTATCAGCGGTTCTTTAAAACATTGGCCCAGCAAATGGACAAAAAAGCCCCGACCATTGAGGTAAACGGTGCTTTGATCTTTCTGGGGCTGATTTGGAATAAATTTCTCAGTGTTTTCGGCAAGAAAAACATCCTGAATAAACAAACCGCCCAGCTGGCCCAGCTGCATACCCACTTTGAAAACGGCAAAATCAAAAGGACCTTAGACTTTCAGTATACCCCTTTGGAGGAAACTATTAAATGGGCCATGAACGAAAAATAAGCCTTTTTCGTTAATCCAAAGACTGTCACCCACATGGTGAAACAGGGCAAAAAATAATTTCATTAGCTATTTGCGCTACCGATTAATTTGGTATCTTAAGTATAAATTCAACGCCACATACATGACTGGAGATTTTGATCACGACAGGGATGAAGAAAGGGCATTGGTGGAGCGTTTTGAAAACTCCCTGAAAGCCAACTTGGATCTCTTCTTTGATGAAGAAGAACTGGAAGATATTATCCGCTATTATTTTGATACCCAAAATTTCAAAAAAGCACTCAAGGCCAGTCAAGTTTCGCTGGAACGGTTTCCCTACTCGCTGGAAATCAAGCTGCTATATGGGCAGTGTCTTATCTTCAATGACGAGATAGAAGAAGGCACCGATGTGCTGGAAAACCTGAACAACCTTTCGCCAAACAACGAAGAGGTCATACTGGCGCTCTCGAACGGATTGCTGCTCAACGGTAACGTCAAAGAGGCCATCCAGCTGTTGGAGGATTTTCTGCCTATGGCAGAGGACAAGGCGGAGGTGTATTATTCTTTGGGCAATTTTTATAGAGCTGAAAACAATACCGAAAAGGCCATCTATAACTATAAAGAAGCGGTAAAACTTAAAATCAACCATGAGGATGCATTGTTCCAGCTGGCTATGATTACAGAGGAAGAAGGTTCTTTTGATGAGATTCTTCAGTTTTACCAGGAATTTATTGACCAGGACCCTTATAGCGCAGGGGCTTGGTATAATTTAGGGGTGGTGTATAACCGGTTAGGTAGGTTTGAAGAGGCCATCAAGGCCTATGATTATGCGCTGATCATAGACGATTCCTTTGCTTCGGCCTATTTCAATATGGGCAATGCCCTGATGAACACCCAGCAGTATGAACTGGCCGTGGAGGCCTATCAAAATACCATCAACTGTGAGGGGGCCAATTCTGAAAACTGTTGTTATTTAGCGGCCGCCTATGAAAAACTGGACCAAACGGACCAGGCTTTTAAGTATTTCAAGAAATCCGCCAAATTGGATCCAGAGTATGATGATGCCTGGTTTGGGCTGGGGATGTGCATGCTTAAAAGGGACAAATATTTTGAAGCCATTCATTATTTTAAAAAGGCATTAAAGCTATCCAGTGTCAATCCCAACTATTGGGTGGGCCTGGCCGATGCTGAATATCACTTGGGTAACCTTCAGGCAAGCTCAGAAGCTTATGAAGAGGCCATCAACCTGGAACCAGGGCTGATGGAGACCTATGTGAACCTATCCATAATCTATTTTGACCAAAACAGATTTGAAGAGGCCATTGATGTTTTGAAGGAAGGAATAGATGAATTACCCGAAGAAGCGGAACTCTATTATCGCCTCGTAGTTTTTCTCATCAAAACAGGTAAATACAAAGAAGCCTTTTCATATTTAGAAAATGCATTAACTTTGGATTTTGAACGACACGAAATTCTATATGAACTGATGCCGGAAGTAAAGCATCAAAAGGCCATATACAAGATCATCGCTCAATACAAAGAAGGATTATAAGCCGATTACTATTTACCTTTAAATTTTAGAGAATGAATTACGTGCTGAAGAATGTGCCCGTACGTACAGAAAAACCACGAACTACAGGATATACCATGGCTATGGACAAGGGACTTAGCCTTAGAGAAGTAGAAGACTTTATCGATTCTTGTGGAGATTATGTAGACATCGTAAAACTTGGATGGGCCACTTCTTATGTAACCAAAAACCTTAATCAAAAACTCCAACTCTATAAAGACGCCGGCATACCAGTTTATTTTGGAGGGACCCTATTTGAAGCTTTTGTCATCCGTGATCAGTTTGAAGATTACAGAAGAGTGCTGGACAAATACGATCTGGCTTATGCTGAAGTATCCGATGGCTCCATTACCTTGAACCATGACAGGAAATGTGAATACATCAGTACCCTTGCCAAAGATGTCACCGTGCTATCAGAGGTAGGGTCAAAGGATGCGGAAAAAATTATCCCGCCTTATAAATGGATCGAGCAGATGCAGAAAGAGTTGGATGCGGGTGCATGGAAAGTGATCGGTGAATCCAGAGAGGCTGGAAATGTAGGACTCTTCCGTGATTCTGGGGAAGTTCGACAAGGTCTAGTGGAGGAAATTTTGACAAAGATACCCGAAGAAAAAATCCTTTGGGAGGCACCTCAGAAAACCCAACAGGTTTGGTTCATCAAACTCCTTGGCGCCAATGTCAACCTAGGCAACATCGCCCCAAACGAAGTGATTCCTTTGGAAACCATCAGGATTGGTTTGAGAGGAGATACATTTGATCACTTCCTTGACCTTGCTGATGCCAAATAAGCATAGGCGAAGCCATATGATGCAGGGAGCTTTTGTCTGAGTCCGATGAACAACACAAAAAACTATATCCTTACTTATCTCAAGGGAATGGGAATGGGAGCTGCCGATATCGTTCCGGGAGTTTCTGGGGGAACCATTGCCCTGATCACGGGGATTTATGAAACGCTTTTGGACAGTATCAAGTCCTTTGACCTGAAAGCGTTGCAGTTGCTATCCCGTTTTCAGCTAAAGGATCTCTGGAAGCACGTCAATGCTTCCTTTCTGCTGACCTTGCTACTAGGGATTTTCACCAGCATCTTTACCCTGTCCAAGTTGATTACCTACCTAATGGATGAACATCCCATCCCGCTTTGGTCTTTCTTTTGCGGGCTGATCATCATCAGTTCGGTGATGATTCTCCAGGACATCAAAAGGTGGAATGTCATGGTGATCGTGTCCATCCCTCTAGGCGGCTTGTTTGCTTATTGGATCACGGGTCTTAATCCGGTCAATTCACCGGATGCCCTTTATTTTACCTTTGTAGCTGGTGCGATTGCCATTTGCGCCATGATCCTTCCCGGAATTTCCGGAAGCTTCTTGTTGTTGATCTTAGGTAAATATGAAACCATCCTCAGCGCGGTAAACCAACGGGATTTCCTGACTTTGGGCATCTTTGCAGTGGGCTGTATCGTAGGTATACTGTCTTTTTCAAGGCTTATTTCTTGGATGCTTAAACATCACCACGCTGTCACGATTGCCGTTCTGTCGGGTTTTATGTTGGGCTCCATCAATAAAATATGGCCATGGAAAAAGGTGCTTAGTTACAGGATGTCCAGCAGTGGTGAGCAGAAACCCTTTGTTACTGAAAATATATGGCCTAACCACTATTTTGCAGAAACAGGCCTTGAACCCAAATTCTTCCTTGGACTGATGGCCTTCCTGTTTGGAATAATCCTGGTCATTGGCCTGGAAAGAACCGCTTATTACTTAAAAGGAAAATGAGAAAATTCGGACTTATCGGTTATCCATTAAAGCATTCTTTCTCCAAAAAATATTTTACGGAGAAGTTTGATAAAGAGGGAATTGACGGCTGTCAATACGAGTTGTATGAGCTGGATACTATCAACAAATTTCCTGAATTGATCAAAAACAACCCTGAGCTGGAAGGCATCAACGTCACCATTCCCTATAAGGAGCAGGTCATTCCCTTTCTGGATGAACTGGAGCCCGGCTGTAAAGCCATAGGGGCCGTCAATTGCATTAAAATCAAGGATGGCAAGCTGACTGGATACAATACTGATTATATTGGATTTAAGGATTCACTGAACAAGTGGTTGGATGGAAAGCGTACAAAGGCCCTCATCTTGGGTACTGGGGGAGCTTCCAAGGCCATCAAACAGTCCCTAAAGGACCTTGAAATGCCTTACCTGATGGTTTCCCGTTCTGATAACGGACAAAAGGGACTGATCACTTATGATGACCTTATCCAAAATGAAAAATACCTGCAAGAGTACCGACTGATCGTCAACACTACCCCTTTGGGGACCTTCCCGAATACCGAAGAAATGCCGTCCATTCCATTGGATCAGATAGGAAGGGAGCACAAAGTGTATGACCTGGTGTACAATCCCGAAAAAACTTTTTTAATGCGGTCCATGGAGGCCCGTGGTGCGGTAGTGAAAAATGGATTGGAAATGCTCCAACTCCAAGCTGAAGCAGCTTGGGATATTTGGAATTAAACCATCTCATTTATTTCACAACCTGATCTGCCCGCGCTTTAGATCCACATTGCCTCCTCTCTATTCTAAAAGAGGAGATGGAAGCTTCTTGGCGAGAAACTGTTTAAGGCATCTTTTCTACAGCTACTTTATGTTGGAGAAAATGTTGGATTCTCGCATACATGTCCCGATCCTTCTAGAAGGACGGTGTCAAATTCGATTTAAGGTAGACGGCAATGAAACTTGGTCTACACTTTCCAAATAAGGGTAAGTGGGCTTTGATCTACCCTGATTTTAGCAGAGGCTTCCATTGTCATGATCAAGAGCGGGACAGCTCTTCAAACACCTTATACTTATGTATTGGAAAAAATTATCGCACGAAGAAGTAAAAAAATCCATATTTGAAGCACTGGATAAAAATCATAATTACAGAGGGGAGTTTCCCGCATTAGGAGTCCCCGGTACTTACTTGGACAGCACTGAATTTTATCACGATGCCCCTTTTCTGAAAGATGCTCCCTTTATGTCCGTTATGGTGCAGAACCCCAATCATATCGGCATCCATACTTTGAGTGAGGAATCTGTACTGGACTTATTTGAAGGGACGCAAAAAATTGAAAGGGACCTGATCCACTTAGTGGCCGAGGAGATTTTTGGAGGAGAAAAGGGACAACAGGACGGATACGTAGCCACTGGGGGAACGGAAGCCAATATTCAGGCCATGTGGGTCTACAGAAATTTTTTCAAAAATGAATATGGCGCTGAAAACGGGGAAATAGCTGTGTTTTATTCCAGTGATTCACACTATTCCATGCCAAAAGGGGCAAATCTGCTCAACCTCCAAAGTTTTATCCTTGAGGTGGATGAAGCGTCCAGACAGATCACCCAAAATTCATTGGAGGATCAGATGGGTAAAGCCAAAGAGGAAGGGTATAAATATTTCATCGTGGTAGCCAACTTATCCACTACCATGTTTGGTTCTGTGGATGATGTGGACCGATTGGGGGACTTCTTTACCGAGGCGAAGGTTCCGTTTCGAATCCACGTGGATGGTGCTTATGGCGGATTTATTTATCCTTTTACGGACGAGGCTAGCCCTTATACCTTTAAGAACCCTTACATTACTTCCATTACCTGTGACGGCCATAAGATGTTACAGACGCCTTATGGAACGGGGTTGTTTTTGATCCGGAAAGGATATATCCATCATGTCTGCACCGAGGAGGCTCAATATATTCCTGGAAAGGACTATACCCTCAGCGGCTCACGGTCAGGAGCGAATGCCGTTTCCATGTGGATGATATTAAAAATCCACGGCTCGGAAGGCTGGAAGTATAAAATGGCCTCCCTCTGTGACCGGACGGAAAGGATCTGTAAGCGGCTTGAGAAGATGGGAGTAGCGTTTTTCCGAAATCCCCATCTTAACATTATTACCATAAGGGCTCAGTATATTTCCCCTAAAATTGCCAAAAAATATAATTTGGTGGCTGATTCCTATGAGTTTGAACCGAAATGGTACAAGATCGTTGTGATGCATCATGTGAGACAGGGAGCATTGGATAGTTTCCTCATGGACATGGAGGGCGAGCTGGCACGAAAAATCTAGCTATAAGGTTAAAAAGTACCTTGAAAGTTCCTAAGTGCATTTTCAGGGTACTTTTTCCATCTACAAGTACGTACTCAATTTTTATCAACTGAACGACAAGAGCTTACAAAACATCCCCTAAATCAGGCCTTAATTTTGGTTAAAAAAATGGCAATCACAGTGATTATTATCTATCTTATTACAGACGGATTTATCACTAACCTTTCTCGCTTATGCCAAGAGTTAAGAAAACCGAAAATGACCGCAAGATATTCGTTTTGGATACTTCGGTCATCTTGTACGCCCACAATTCGATCATGAATTTCGCCGAACATGATGTGGTCATTCCCATCACCGTTTTGGAGGAATTGGATCAGTTTAAAAAGGGCAATGATTCCAAGAATTTTGAGGCGAGAGAGTTTATTCGATTATTGGACAAGCTGTCCAGAGACAAAATGATCCATAACTGGACCCCTCTTAATGGAAGGACCAAAGGTAATTTCAAGGTCATGATGACCTCTGACAAAATGAAAGAGGCTGCCATCAATGCCAACAAAATCTTTGGAGAGGAAAAAAATGACCATAAAATCCTCAATGCAGCGTTGGAGCTGAAACAGGGTGAAAATGGCCGCAAAGTAATTTTGGTGAGCAAGGACATCAACCTGAGATTGAAAGCAAAGTCGCTGGATATCCATGCTGAGGATTACGAAACGGGCAAAATTAAAAACATCACGGAGCTCGAAAACACCGGGAAGGCCTTTTTGGAAGGAATGGATCCAGATGTGATCAACCAGCTGTATGAGACTCACACGGTCGAGGCCAAAGAGGTTTTGGGGACGAGAAAAAGAAAGGCGAATACCTATTACATCCTGAGGAGTGAAAAGAATTCTGTCCTGGCATTCTATAATGGAGAGAACAATACCGTGGAAAGGGTGGATAAAAAGATCGCCTATAACATCAAGCCCCGGAATGCTGAGCAGGCTTTTGCACTTCATGCCATTACCAATCCCAATATCAAATTGGTTTCCATACAGGGTGTTGCAGGTACGGGTAAGACCTTGCTGGCCCTTGCAGGGGCCCTCGAGCAAAGGAGAGACTATAAACAGATCTTTCTGGCCAGGCCCATTGTGCCTTTGAGCAACAAAGACATAGGCTATCTGCCCGGGGACATTAAGTCTAAACTTAACCCTTATATGGAACCGCTGTGGGACAACCTGAAATTTATCCAAAACCAGTACAAAGAGAGCGATAAGGAATTCCAAAAAATCACCGAGATGGTCAATCAGGAAAAACTGGTCATTCAGCCATTGGCATACATTCGGGGCCGTTCCTTGTCCAATATCTTCTTTATTGTGGATGAGGCTCAGAACCTCACGCCCCATGAGATCAAAACCATTATCAGCAGGGCGGGAGAAAACACCAAAATCATCTTTACAGGTGATGTCCATCAGATTGATACCCCCTACCTGGACAGTCAAAGTAATGGCTTAAGCTACTTGATAGATAGGGTCAAGGACCATCCTTTATACGCCCACATTAAATTGGAGAAAGGGGAGCGGTCGGAGTTGGCCAATTTGGCCAATGAACTGCTTTAAATTAGATAGGAAGATAAAAGTGGAAATGAAAAAGAGCCTCTAGGATGGAGGCTCTTTTCTATGGTATAGGTAAGTCAATGCTTAACTCTCCGTGATGGTGTTTAACTTGGCCAGGAAGCTGTTATAGTACTGCCTGCCGACCTGGACCAAAGCCCCGCTCTTCAACGTGATTTCTTTGGTGCTGAAACTATCTATTTGCGCCAGCTGAACGATATAGGATTTTTGAACTCGGAGGAACAGGTTTGAAGGAAGTTTCTCCTCCATGTCCTTCATCGATTTACGGATGGTGTAGTTCTTGTCTTTAGTGAAGATGGATACCATGTTGCCATTTGCTTCCACATAGTAGATATCTTCATAATTTACCCTGACATAGGAATTATCCGATTTGATATACACGGCATCAGTAACCAAGTAGGGACTTTTGTCCTCAGGTGCTTTGGAAACATCAGCGTGGAGCGCGTTGGTTCTTCGGTTATAAAGTACGATCTCCACTATCGCATGGATATCGTTGGTGTTGAATGGCTTGACGATAAATCCTGCCGGGTGTATCCGTTTTGCTCTTTCAATTATTGTAGGGTCACTATAAGAAGTTACATAGATTATCGGAGCATCTACCATTTGCTGAATAATCTCCCCAAGTTCAATGCCGTCCTTATCGCCTTTCAGTTTGATATCCATAAATACCAGATCAGGCCGGTATTTTTTGATGACTTTAATGGCTTGATTGGCGGAGTTCGCAATGTCGATGTTTACATAACCCAAAAGTTCGAGAATCTCCTCAATATTTTCTGCAATATCCGGATCATCCTCAACTACCAAAATTCTTTCTTCTTTCATATTGTTTCGCGTCCTTCCTAATCTGCTATTGGCAAAGTGATAAAGTTATATTTCTTAGCCATTTGCAGTCAAGAATCATATAATGTGGTACTTAAATGCTGAAATTGAAAATATTAATTTATAAAAACAATTTAAACTACATTTATTTAATTACAAACTCATCATGTCCTTGAATCGTGCAGCCTGCCTTCTGCTGACTTCTATTCTGTCGCCTCCTTTAAGGGTGACCACCAGCCCTCCGTTGAACCAAGGTTCGATTCCGTCTACCCAGCTCAAATTTACAATATGTTTCCTGCTTGCCCTAAAGAACGATTTTTCATCCAGTCTTTCGTCCAATGCGTTCAAGGATTTGTGGATCATTGGTTTATTATTGTCAAAATAGACTTTAATATAGTTGCCATCCGACTCAAAAAGACGGACATTTTCTAATTTTACAAACCAACAACGGTCGCCGTCCTTCACAAAAACCTGGTCTTCCAAGGTGAGCTTTTTTTCTTTTTCTTCTGGGGAAATCTCATCTGGCCTGGAGCTGGAATCACCGTTGATTTTACTTTTCAGTTTAGAGATGGCTTCGGACAGCCTGGCCGGGTCAATGGGTTTGAGTAGGTAATCCAGTGCATTTACCTCAAAAGCCTTCAGGGCAAATTCATCATAGGCAGTGGTAAATATAACATTGGGCACTGCTTCTATCTCAGTCAAAAGGTCAAACCCTGTTTTTTCAGGCATTTGGATGTCAAGAAAAATCACATCCGGATTTAAAGACTCTATTTTTTCCTTGGCATCATCCACATTTACTGCTTCGCCAACCACTTCCACATCATCTAAACCCGTAAGCAGATTGATCAATTCTTTTCTTGCCAGTCTTTCATCATCTATTACAAGTGCGCGCATACCTTAAAATTTATTCTAATTTAATACTTTGTTTCGGAATTTTTATTTCGGTGATGACAAACTCTGCATCGAAGTTCTTCATCTTAAAATTTGCCCTGCTGCCATATATCAAACGAAGCCGCTGTATCGTATTGGAGATGCCATGTCCGCTTCCATCCTCTTTTCTGCCTACCGCTCCCTTCAGCTGCCCACTGTTTTTGACGCTTATATAAAGGTCCCTGGACAATCCAATAGAACATTTGATCTGAATGAGCCCCCCTTTCATGCGGTTGGAGATACCGTGCTTGATGGCGTTTTCCACGATGGTCTGCAGCATCATCGGAGGTATTTTGTAATGGAAAGCCTCCTCTTCTATTTCGTAACTGACTTTTAAACGTTCCTCAAATCGAATGGTTTCCAAGTCCAGATAATCCCGGACTATTTTAAGCTCATCCCCAAAACCTATCGTCCGCTTTTTGTCCATTATCAGTGAATAGCGCAGGATATTGCTAAGCTGGGTGATGGCCTCCTTGGACTTGGGAGGGTTTTCATCCACCAGTGCCCTGACGCTGTTGAGCGCATTGAAGATAAAATGTGGGTTCAGCTGACTTCTGAGTTGGTTCAGCTTGATTTCATTGATCTTGGCCTGGTATTTAAGCGTAGTATTGTAGTTTTCCAAGAAATGGTACAGGAAATACATCATGGTCCAAAGACTGTAATACAGGAAGCTGATGAACAAGTTTACCAACAGCACGATCGGCTTTAAATCCTCGTGGACCCTGAGGATGCCGAAAATCCAATTGATCAATATGGTAGCAACCACATTGGCAAAGCTGAGAATCAGAAGCACCACAAAGGCATTGGCCAGTAATTGGGTGATGCTGAAATCAAACCACCTTTTGGTTTTGATCATGTGCCTAAATACATGGGTGGATCCCAAGTAGAAGGCTCCCAGCGAAAGGTAGGCTCCTATCTGCACAGATGTGACCCCTCTGATCAAAGACATAAAAAAGAGGTTGACCACTACAAAACAGGACCAACCTACAAATTGAAATATCCAGTATAAACGACTCCTATCCATACCATCTCAAATATAAGAAAGTATCAGGATGTCTTCAGCTATTTTTTACCAATGGACGAGCCACTGGCTGAAAGGGGAAGTTCTCCTTTCCTATAATTTTGAATTTTTACCTCGTAAGACGACAATAATCGTGGTCAATAAATCATTTAAGTTCCATTTTCAGAAACTTAGCCGTGTAGCTGGAGGGATGCTCAGCCACTACTTCAGGTGTTCCCTGAATGATGATTTCCCCGCCTTTGTCCCCGCCTTCGGGCCCCAGGTCAATGATGTGATCGGCGACCTTGATGACATCGAGGTTATGTTCGATGATAAGGACCGTGTTGCCTTTTTCCACCAGCCGGTTCAGCACCTCCAATAAATGCTCGATATCTTGAAAATGTAAACCAGTAGTAGGTTCATCCAAGATATAGAAGGTCTTTCCGGTGTCTTTTTTCGATAGTTCAGTGGCCAGTTTGACCCGTTGGGCTTCCCCCCCCGAAAGGGTAGTAGCATGCTGGCCAAGGGTAATATAGCCCAAGCCCACATCATTAAGCGTCTGGATCTTTCGGAGGATTTTCGGCTGTTTGTCAAAGAATTCGACGGCCTGCTCCACGGTCATGTCCAGTACATCTGAAATGGATTTGCCTTTGAACCTGACCTCCAAAGTCTCCCGGTTGTAGCGCTTTCCCTTGCAGGTTTCACAGGGGATGTGAACATCGGGTAAAAAGTCCATTTCGATCAATTTCATCCCTGCCCCTTCACAATCCTCACAGCGGCCACCTTTTACATTGAAGCTGAATCTTCCCGGCTTATAACCCCGGATTTTTGCTTCTGGAAGTTCAGTAAACAAGGCCCTTATATCTGTAAAAACGCCTGTATAGGTCGCCGGGTTGGAGCGGGGAGTTCTGCCGATCGGGGACTGGTCCACTTCGATCACCTTGTCCAAATGTTCCAGCCCTTCTATTTTCTTATGGGCCAAGGGCTCTTTTCGGGATCGGTAAAAGTGCTGGTTCAGCAATGGAAACAAGGTCTCATGGATCAGTGAGCTTTTGCCGCTTCCTGATACTCCCGTCACACAGATCATGCTGCCCAGTGGGAGTTCCAAGTCCACATGCTTTAGGTTGTTTCCACTGGCCTGATGAAGTTTAAGCCGTTTTCCATTGCCCTTTCTGCGGCCTTTGGGAACGGCTATTTCAGCCTTTCCGTTCAGGTAATTGGCTGTCAGGCTGTTTTGCTTTAATATTTCTTGGGGTGTTCCATGGGCCACTATATGTCCTCCATGCCTTCCTGCTCCCGGTCCGATGTCCACAACGTAGTCTGCATCCATCATCATGTCCTTATCGTGCTCGACGACCAAAACGGAATTGCCCAAGTCCCTCAGGTCCTGCAAGGCTTTGATCAACTTGACATTGTCCCGCTGATGAAGGCCGATACTGGGCTCGTCTAAGATATAAAGCACTCCCACCAGCTGAGTCCCTATTTGGGTGGCCAGCCTGATCCGTTGGGCTTCTCCCCCTGAGAGCGTCCTTAATGGTCTGTTCAATGAAAGATAATCCAGTCCAATATCCAGCAGAAAACCTATCCGCTTTCTGATTTCTTTCAATACTTCGGCACCGATTAGCTTTTGCTTGTCGGTAAGCCTATCTTCAATGTCACTGAACCAATTTCCCAGCTGGCTGATGTCCATCATGGCCAGCTCTCCAATATGCTTCTCTGCGATCTTAAAATGCAGTGCTTCCTTCTTCAGCCTATATCCTTCACAATCGGGACAGACTTTAGTGCTGGTAAAGTCGCTTACCCACTTCTGTAATTTGTCGGAGCCTCCCTCCTGTTGCTTCTTAAGAAAATTGACGATGCCCTCAAAACTGGTACTCCATTTGGTTCCCGGATATTTGACAGAATCGACTTCCACCTCCATCTTGTCTCCATAAAGCAACACTTCCAGCACATCGTCTTTCAGGTTTTTTATCGGAGTGGAAAGGCTTCCTTTATAGCGCTTTAGTATGGCTTCGATTTTCTTAAAGATCCAGATGTCCCGGTATTCACCCAAGGGGGCGATTCCTCCGCGGGAGATACTTAGCTCAGGATTGGGGATGATGCTTTCACGGGTGATCTCTTCGATCATTCCCAGCCCGTTGCAGGTAGGGCAGGCCCCATAGGGGCTGTTGAAAGAAAAGGTGTTGGGAGCAGGCTCATCGTAGGACAGGCCTGTAGTAGGGTCCATCAGGTACTTGGAAAAATGATGGACTTTGCCTTCCTCATCTCTCAGCATGATCACCCCCTTTCCATGTTGTAGGGCTGTCTTTAACGATTGCGTGATCCTGTATCGGTCGTCTTCCTCCGCTATAATGCGGTCAACCACGATTTCAATATCATGGATTTTGTATCGGTCTACTTGCATTTTGGGGACCATTTCCATGACCACCCCATCCACACGGACTTTGGAAAAGCCCATCTTTCGGATCTGTTCAAATAGTTCCCTGTAGTGCCCTTTTCGCCCCTTTACCACCGGGGCAAGGATATACAGCTTTTTTCCGGCAAAATGCTCCAAAATCTGATCAATGATCTGATCCTCGGTCTGCCTGACCATTTTCTCCCCAGAAAGGTAGCTAAAGGCCTCTCCGGATCGGGCGTAAAGCAGTCGCATGAAATCGTAGATCTCCGTTACCGTGCCTACAGTGGACCTAGGGTTTTTGCTGGTCGTTTTCTGCTCGATGGAAATTACCGGTGAAAGTCCGTTGATCTTATCCACATCCGGCCTTTCCATCCCCCCTAAAAATGAGCGGGCGTAAGCAGAAAAACTTTCCATATACCTGCGTTGTCCTTCGGCATAGATGGTGTCAAAAGCCAACGAACTCTTACCACTACCGCTCAGCCCGGTAATGACCACAAGCTTGTTTCTGGGAATGGATAAATCTATGTTTTTGAGATTATGCTCCCGTGCTCCAAAGATCTCAATTTTCTCTTCTACTGCTGCTACTGTTTCTGCCATGAAAGGATCAGGACTTTTATTGGGTTATACAATTTGACAAAAATATGGATTATTCATGGAATACCCTTGCTCTCTTTCTAAACCCGTTTGAAGTTCAATTAGTTTTCTCTGCCATGAGTTAGTTTTTCTCATTGGCCTTTTTCCTCATTTTGGCTTCATCTTCTCCCGTAATAGTGGAGCGCATGCCGCTTAGTAGCAGCTTCCACCAATAATTGAAAATAAATTTACTCTGATCCCTTTTGAAATAAACATCCCCTTTTTGCAGCTCGCCCTTTTTGTTGGGATTGTCCGTGCGGATAATGAATTTATTGGTCAGAAATGATCCGATCTTTTGAAAAATATTCTGGCCTTTTGTGGAGGATTTTCCTTTGATGTCAATGGCCAGATCATGGTACTTCATCACCAATTCTCCCGTGCCTTCCACATCATCCCCTTTGATATTGAAAAAAAGATCATCAATGACCCCGTCTCTTATGGCCACCTGGGTAGCTGGCCTCAGCATGGGGTTGATAGAGGCCAAAGGCATGTTGCGAATATGGCCGTTCATGGTAAATCCTCCCGTGCTGTCCTGCAAATAGTAAGTGACCTCTAAATCCACATCCCCCTGTCCCATGATCTTGGCGTTTGCCTTTAAGGACAGTTCATTGTGCATTTTTAGCATTTCCGGGATGTTGGTTACGTTGATGATTTCTCCGTTCACTTGATCAAAATAGATTTTTCCCGCCTCCTCGGAGCCGTTATCCGGACGCTCCTCGTAAGAAATCAGGCCGTTTTCCAATTTGATAAGATCCACATGGAGGGGCTTAGGAATACTTCCTATAATCTGATGGATCATCATCGGCCGCTTTTGGGTATTGTCCGGCTTCCTTTTGTCCCGGAAAACGGATATTACAAAATCCTTGGCTTGGAGTTTTTCTGTTTCAATGACATTTTCCCGGAAATAAGCCGAGTAGTTCATGTTGATAAGCTCTAGTTTGCCCTGCTCCACTTCTACCCAGTCGGTTTCCTTTTCAAAATCATTGATATACTGGTATTTCCCCAATTTATTGTCCAGCTTCACTCCTTCTATGGTGAGCGACCTTTCCTCCATGTCAAAATGAAGAGCGTTTGCCTCAATCAGGTTACGGTAGTCATTGAAATGGATGGCCGACCTGCCAATATTACCCTTTACGGTTTCCACCTCGAAAAGTGCTTTTGGATTGATCAGGTCTTGATCACTTAATTTAAAGCCTTTGGCCTGAACATTCAGGTCCTCAATTTTCAGCCTTGTAGAATCATTGCTGATATCCTTGTTCTCTACGGAAAAGTGCTCAAGCTTTATATGTGAAACATTGATCATTTGATAATCTTTGTCTGCTTTACGTCTCACCGAGGATTTCTTTTTGAGCTTTATAGAGTCCAAGGAAGGTGATACAGATGAAATGCTAACGTTTTTCAAGTCGGCCGAATCCAAGGTAATGACGTTGTCTAATAATAAGCTGCTCCACAAAAATCCCGATAACAAAACCCTCTCGGCTATTAAATGGATCTGTACCTTGCTGCTGTCAGGCTTTTCTTCGGGAAATATGGCTACTGAGTCCAGTTCCAGATAGGTGCCCCGATAGTCATAGTCGAGTTTGATTTTACCAAACTTTACCCGGTGTCCGCTAAAATCATTGGTGCGTGTAATCAAATCGCTGACGATTTCATCAGCATTTTTATTGAGGTAAACATTCACCAAGTAAGGAAGACCTTTCAAAATAAATAAAGCAACGAGCAGAACTAAGCCTAAAAAAGTAAGCAGCTTTTTATAATTCATTGGATCTGTGGTCTAAGAGGACCTAATATAACTAATTAATTCTATGAAATAATGCAGCGTCGTACTTTGCTAGTTGTTAATATGGAGAAAATCAATTTATCCCTCTTGCTCTATTTTTTGGCCACTGAGTAAGGGCAAATGTGCATTATGCGAAGTAGGTGGAGGAAGTTAGCACGCAGGATGTCCCCAAGACCACATCAATATTACTCCACAGGGAGTTTTACCACGTACTCTTTTCCTCTCCTTACCGTCAGTTTATCAGTTCTCAGCCAAGGGTTGTAATTTTTTAGCTCCTTATAACTGCTGCCATGTTTGATGGCCCAATCTGCCAGATCCTTTACTGAACTTTTTATCACTAACGTTCGCATCTCAGGAAGTTCGTAAAGGTCATCTTTGCTGAGTTCAAAACCGTATTTTCCGGGATGTTCAAAAATCTCCTTAAATGCTAAAATCCGGAACATATACCTGCTGGTTTCTTCATTGAGCAACAGGTCATAGTAATCGGGCTGATGTTGGTTGTTCATCCTTCTGCCCAAGCCCGCCTGGCCGATATTGTAACTTGCGGCTACGTTGGTCCACATCCCGAATTTAGCGTAGGCTTTTTGTAAGTATTTGCATGCCGCCACCGTGGCTTTTTCAAAATGGTAGCGTTCATCCACCTCCTTGTTTACCTCCAGTCCATAATCCTTGGCCGTGCCTTCCATAAACTGCCAAAATCCCCTGGCCCCGGCCGGTGATGCGACATTCATAAGGCCGGATTCAATTAATGCCAAATATTTGAAATCATCCGGGATGCGGTATTCTGCAAGTATTTTTTCAATGGTAGGAAAAAACTTGCCGGTGCGCTTCATCATCAATAACATATTAGATTCCCAGTAGGCGTTTACATAGATTTCCCGCTCCAGCCGTTCTATAATGTCCTTTTCCTTTAATGGAACGGGCTCTCCCGCAAAATCCAACTGTTCCGGAAGATCAAAGATTTTAACCCTGGCGGGCAATTTCGCCTCTCCTATTTCAGCACGGCCAATCCTTTCCATCTTTCCTGAAGTCGACAATGGCTGTGGATCGGTGGGAGCGCTGTTCATCAGGTACAAGACCATGCCAAACAACACTACCACAAGTGTATAGAGAATGTAAATATGAAAATGTTTCAAAATCAGAAGTTCGGAGATAGTAAATATTTATTGTAAAATTCATCAATGACCTTCACTGCCTCAGTGGCGGTATCCACTACAGAGAACAAGTCCATGTCCTCAGGGCTGATGTTATGATGTTTGTCCAGCATCACTTGCTTGATCCAGGATATCAGTCCTTCCCAGAATTCTTTGCCAACAAGAATAATGGGGAAGCGACCTGTTTTTTTGGTCTGGATCAGGGTCATCGCCTCGAACAGCTCATCCATAGTGCCAAAGCCACCGGGCAAAACTATAAAACCTTGGGCATATTTTACAAACATTACCTTTCTTACAAAAAAGTAATCGAAGGTGATCAGCTTGTCCTGATCTATGTAAATATTATTGAATTGCTCAAAGGGCAGCTGGATATTTAGGCCTACTGATTTTCCCTTTTCGGCATGGGCCCCTTTGTTCCCCGCTTCCATGATACCGGGTCCGCCGCCGGTAATGACCCCGTATCCGTGCCTTACCAGCTTGGCCGCTATTTCTTCAGCGATCTTGTAGTATTTGTTTTCCTGGGGAGTTCTGGCCGAACCAAAAATTGAAACGCAGGGACCAATCTTTGCCAATTTTTCGAAGCCTTCGACAAATTCAGACATGACTTTAAATATCACCCATGAATTTGCACTTTTAATTTCACTCCAATCCTTCTCTTTAAATGCCCTGCGAATTCTCTCTTCTTCAGTCATTGCTGTTTTTTTAATTTCTCCGTTCATCATATCTATTTGGGTTTAAAAAACTTCTGTTACGCTTCTTCCAAAAGTGATCACTTTCAGTATTTCAATATAGCATTATCCTATTTAAAACGAAATAAAGCGCATTTTGTTAATGATCAACGAGTAAATTCCGTGAAGTATGATGCTGCTATTGCAAATTTCGTTCCCCTAAATTACCTTCGTGAGTTTTTTTATCAAACCATATGAATTTACTGGAGAAATCACTGGCTGTCAATGAGATATTCAAAGAGCTGGAGCTTGAAATCAAGCACTATTACAGGCAAACAGGCCTAGGCTGCGTGCAGGGATGTAGCCACTGTTGCGCTAACCCAAAAATTCCTGCGACACCTCTGGAATTTTTGCCTTTGGCCTTTCATCTCTACCAATCGGGCAGGGCAGAGGAGTTTTTGGAAAAACTTGAATCCACCGGAGAAGAAAGTTACTGTGTGCTGCTTAAACAACTTAGTTTGGACGGTAGAGCGGGGCAATGTTCTGCTTACTCCCAGAGGGGCATGATCTGCCGGCTCTTTGGTAACTCGGCCAGAAGAAATAGGGAAGATAGAAAAGAACTGATCACCTGTAAGCTGATCAAATCTGAGAAGCAGGAACTGTATGATAAGGTAGCTGCAGCTATTATGGAAAACCAAGTGGCTATCCCGGTAAGTTCGGATTATTATACCAAGCTATATGCTATTGATTTTCATATGGCTAAGGAGCAATATCCTGTTAACATAGCGATAAAAAAGGCCTTGGAAGCTGTTCTGTCCTTTTATTTTTACTTTGAGGGACAGGCGATATAAGTTTTTCGTGCAATCTTTTTGATGTATATTGTAAGGAAGTTAATCTCTAGAACAAATTTTTAATTATAACCTGAAGATGATGCTAAACGTCTCCGAGATTATTAATACGGTCAAAAAGCTAATTGAGATCAAAATAGAGATTCTCAAAAGCGACATCAAAGAGAAGATTTCCGATGCCGTTACCCGAATAGCTATTTTAACGATGATGGTGATTGTTTCGGTTTTGATTCTGCTGTTTTCAAGCATAGCTTTGGCCTTTTATTTTGCTGAAATTACCTATTCCAATTCGCTGGGATTTTTGTATGTGGGGCTGATCTATGTGGCCATATTGATCATTCTTTACATTATCAAAGATTCCAAAAGCATACAGAGAGGTATATTTGATGCATTGAACAAAATTTTGTTCCTAAGTAAATCAAACAGAAACGAAGATGGTAAATAAAGAGCTTAGGCAGCAGGAAGCTGATCTGGAAAAGCAACTGGAACAACAGCTCGGGGTGTTCAAAAAGGAATCGGACACTTGGGTGAAAATTGGAGGAGCTGCATTGGCCGGAGGTTTGCTGTCTTATGGGATTGCTAGGGTTGCCCGTGGAAAGAAGGATAAAAAACTAAAGAAAGCTATCCGGGAATTGGAGCAAGAAGGTAAAATTGATCAAAGCCTTTATAAAAAAAACACCAAAAAACATAAATCATCGCTAATGGGCAGTTTCGGAAAGCGCCTGCTGATGGTGTTGTTTTCGTTGGGCCAGGCCAAGCTCATTGATGAACTGCAAAAGAGAGCCCTTCATGTCAACAAAAGGTAGGTCCGATATCGGTAAAAAGCTCTTCGATTTGCATCATTCCGGCCTTAAGGGACTTGCTTTGCTGATAGATCCTGAGAAGTCAGGGCCTGGGCAAAGTTTTAACGGCCTTATTTCCCGGGCAGTGGAAGGGGGAGTGGACTTTTTCTTTGTCGGTGGAAGCTTGATTGCTGCGGATAATGTCAGGGAAACAATTTCAGGTATCAAGGAAACGGCCGGTAAGAACATCCCGGTAGTGCTGTTTCCCGGCAATGTGATCCAAGTGTGTGATCAAGCTGATGGGATACTTTTTCTTTCGCTCATTTCCGGGAGAAACCCTGATCTGTTGATTGGCCAACAGGTTACTGCAGCCCCTCTCCTCGCCAGAACACAGCTGGAAATTCTGCCCACCGGATACATGCTGGTGAATGATGGGGAAATTACCAGTGCCAATTATATCAGCCAAACTATCCCTCTTCCCAATGATAAACCCGCTTTGGCGGTGGCCACAGCATTGGCCGGTAGGTTTTTGGGGCTTCGCTATTTCTTTTTGGATGCCGGTAGCGGTGCTAAGTCCCCTGTTGATAAATGCATAATTGGAAGTGTGAAAGAACAGACTGATGCTCCGTTGATTGTCGGAGGGGGAATTGATAGCTTGGAAAAAGCCAGGAATGCCTGGGAGGCAGGAGCCGATCTGGTCGTACTTGGCAATGGGGTAGAAAAAAGCCCCGGCCTTCTGACCGAGGTGCTTGATTTCTTAAGGGTATATAATTTATCCCTGAACGTTAATTAGGGATTCCCTTCTTCGCATTTTGCCTGCAGGCAGTCCATACATCATTTTGAATCTTCTGCAGAAATAGGCTGTATCTTTATATCCTACTTCTTTGCCGATATCCCTGATGCTTTTTTTGGTGGTTCTGAGCAGGTCCACAGCCGCTTCCATTCTTTGGTATTCTATATAATCCTGCGGGTTGATGCCGGTCAGCATCTTGAAGTACTGTCCAACGTAATCTTCCGACACATTGGCTACTTTTGCCAACACTTTATTGGAAAGGTCCCCGCCGATGTTCTTCTTGATATAGTTAAACATATCGATCAACCTTGGATCTTTGAAGTAGGTGCTGTTGGTGGACATTTCTTCCACAAACAGCCTGTTTTTAAGGATGTGTCTTACCAGTTCCACCACTAAGAGCTCAGTATGCAACTTTATTACCCGCTCTTTTCCGGGTACGTTCTGCTCAGATTCTTTGACCACATCTTCCACGATAGAAGCTAGTCGGTCATTAAAGCGGATAATGAATGGAGGAATCCCCAAGGAATTAAAAAAGTTGACCACGTCAAATACCTTAGCTTCAAAAGTCACAATGGTCATGCAATCTTCCTCGATGGTTTTGATGTCTTTGAAGCTGATGCTTTGCAGGTGTTTTTTCTTGTTTTCAATAAAGTCATCATTGGCCATCTCATTTCTTTTGGAGGCCGTTCCAAAAGTCACTTTACTGGCGCGGCCAGCGGGTAAAAACAGGATTTCACCTTCATTGACCACTTCCTGTTCTTCCCCGAATTTCAGGCTTCCTTGATGCAGAAGTATTACGGCATTCTCGGATTCCGTATAATCAGTCACTGTCACTGGCCTTTCTACCCTGAAATTATTTCCTCGCGTATACCTTACACCAACAGATTCTATGACTTTATTGTAATATTCCATTATTAACGCAATTTTGAATAGTGCGTAAAAGTATGATTATTTTAATTATAATATAATAAAAATAATGAAAAATTTAACATTAATGAAAGAATAATATAAATATTACTAGTGATGGGAATCTGTGAATATCCGTTCTTTTATCTTAAAACTCCTCTTGAAATTACAATTTTTTGGATTTCGCTGGTTCCTTCGTAAATCTGGGTGATTTTTGCGTCGCGCATCAGTCTTTCGACGTGATATTCTTTGACAAATCCATATCCACCATGAATTTGTACTGCCTCAATGGTAACTTCCATGGCCACTTCCGATGCGTACAATTTGGCCATAGCACTGGCATGGCGGTATTCCTGTCCTTGGTCTTTCAGCCATGCCGCTTTCATGACCAGCATACGGGCTGCTTCTATTTTAGTGGCCATATCCGCCAGCTTAAACTGTATCGCCTGGTGCTGGCTGATGGGTTTGCCAAAAGTATGGCGCTCCTTGGAGTAGGCCACTGCCAGTTCATATGCTCCGGAGGCTATTCCCAAAGCCTGTGCGGCAATGCCGATGCGTCCGCCATCCAAGGTTTTCATGGCAAAGGTGAAACCGAAACCGTCCTCCCCGATCCTGTTTGCTTTCGGGACTTTGACATCATTGAACATGAGGGAATGGGTGTCCGATCCTCGGATGCCCAGTTTGTCTTCTTTTTTTCCGATCTCAAAGCCTTCCATGGTTTTTTCCACGATAAAAGCGGAGATCCCCCGGTGCTTTTTGGTGGGGTCGGTTTGGGCCATGACCAGGTAGGTATCGGCAGTGCTGCCATTGGTGATCCAGTTTTTGGTTCCGTTGATCAGATAATGGTCCCCCTTGTCCTCGGCTATTGTTTTTTGTGAGGTGGCATCAGAGCCGGCTTCGGGTTCTGAAAGGCAGAAAGCTCCTAAAGCCTCTCCTGAAGCCAAAGGCTTCAGGTATTTTTCTTTTTGGGCATCATTGGCATAGGTCTCCAGGCCCCAGCAGACCAAGGAGTTATTGACCGACATGACCACAGAGGCTGAGGCATCGATCTTAGAGATTTCCTCCATTGCCAAAACATAGGAGATGGCGTCCATTCCCCCTCCATTGTAGTTTGGGGATACCATCATTCCTAAAAATCCAAGTTGGCCCATAAGTTTGATTTGTTCATGGGGGAACTTGGCATGGGTGTCACGGTCAATTACGCCAGGCAAAAGTTCTGTTCTGGCAAAATCCCTGGCTGCTTTCTGCACAGCCAAGTGATCTTCTGTTAAGCTAAAGTTCATCTTTAATTGGGTTTATTATATAGGAAAGGAATATAGGCTAAAAAAACAAAAGGGGCAATTTCTTGCCCCTTTCCAATGATCATTTTTTTTAGATGGATCATTCCCTTCCTCCGAAAAAGATGGATGCATAATAGGCCAAAGTAGCCAAAGAAGCCACTGCTGCAACCACATAGGTCATGGCCGCCCATTTCAGGGCATCTTTTGACATGCCATACTCGGAAGTGGTCACGATATTTCTTTCCTGTACCCAGGCCAAAGCCCTTCTACTGGCATCAAACTCGACAGGCAAGGTGATGAAAGTAAATAGGGTAATCACTGCGTATGAACCCACCACAATCGCACCAACGATTTTTATCGGTAGACCAAACAGTGCTATCCCGCCAAAAAGGGATGCGATCAACACAAAGTTAAGGATCTTGCCACTGGCGTTCTGAACAGGAACCATCGCTGAACGTAAATTCAACCAGGCATAAGACCTTGCATGCTGTACGGCGTGGCCACACTCGTGGGCTGAAACGGCCGTAGCGGCAGCATTTCTGCCATAATACACATCTGGACTGAGGTTCACGGTCCTGTTTTGCGGATTATAGTGGTCGGTAAGCTGTCCGTCCACGCAGTGTACGGAGACATTGTGAATGCCATGGTCGGCCAACATTAACTCCGCAATTTCTTTTCCGGACAAATTCGCCTGGAGAGCGGTCTGGGAATACTTTTTGAATTTACTCTTGAGTTTTTGACTTACCACAAAACCCAAAATCCCAAATACAATTACAATTAAGATTAATAACATATTCTTGTTTGTTTAAACGCTAATTATAACGGAACTATACGCCAACCGGTTTTGATGTTACCGATATTTTTGCAACCGCCAATAGGCTGATCACACCGGTAATCAATACAATCAAAACTTGTGAGCTGTGAACAATGACTGCAAAAATTTTGCCCTCTTCTTCGGCAAGACCATATGTCATTAAAATAAACGCTACCAGGGCATGAAAGGTCCCGATTCCTCCTTGTACTGGCGCCACCATGCCAATACTGCCCATCACCATCACCATCAGTATGGCGGAAGGAGACAAATTGGCAGTGCTAGGGATGCCTTTGGCTATAAAATACATCATATAGTAATAAATCAGCCAAATCCCGATGGAGGCTACCCAGAAACCAAGCCTGTTGTCCATTCGCTGCACACTTTTGAGGCCTTGAATCAGTTCACGGATAAAATGATGGAACTTCTGGACAAGTCCATGGTCCCTGTACCTCTTAGAAATCCAGTAAAAAGCCATGAAAAGTAAAACCACTCCTCCTATAACGAGTGGTAGGTATTTGGAAAGAACAGCCAAAATACTGTCCACAGAAACCAAGTCTGCTGAAAGCTCCAAAAATACTTCCCGTTCCAGAACAAAAGCCATGAAAATGACCACCAACATGAAAAGGAGGTCAATGGAGCGCTCAAGGATAACGGTTCCCAGCAGTTTGCTGACAGGTAGCCCGTTTGTCCTTTTTAGTACCCCGCACCTGGCCACTTCCCCAGCTCTGGGTACCAGCATGTTGACCAGGTAGCCCACCATCAAAGCCCAAAAAGCCCTGCCACTGGAGATTTTTTCATGAAGGTCTGCATTGATTAATAGTTTCCACCGCCAAGCCCTGAGCCAAAAGCCAAAGGCAGAAATCAGGATGGAAATGCCGATCCAAAAAAAGGAAGCCTGCTGAAGTGCTTCCAACAGGCTTTCCATTTTTACGTCTTTGTACAAAAACCAAAAGATCCAAATGGCCACACTCAAGGATATCACCACTTGTATCCATTGCTTCAGATTAAGTTTCAAGTCTAGATCAATTTATTGGAATCATCAGGAAATACAACAATCGGTTTGTAAGATTTGGCTTCTTCAAAATCCATGGTTGCATAAGCTATAATAATGACCACATCGCCCACTTGTGCTTTTCTTGCTGCAGGGCCATTCAGGCAAACCATTCCACTTCCCCGCTCACCTTTGATCACATAGGTTTCCAGTCGCTCCCCATTGTTGACATTTACAATCTGCACCTTTTCGTTCTCAATGAGGTTCGCTGCGTCCATCAAATCTTCATCAATGGTAATACTCCCCACATAATGAAGCTCCGCTTGGGTGATCTTAACCCTGTGAATCTTTGATTTCAATAACTGAATTTGCATGGTAATTTAAATTTGCCACAAATTTAAGGATTAAATCGATAAGTTGTCGATCAACCTCACTTCTCCTACATAAGCAGCAGTACATATTGAGTACTTTTCACTTATGTTTTCCGGGGAAGAATTTAGCTCTGAGACAATTTCAAGGCTGTTTGTTTTGACCAGTTCAAAATATTCCAGCTCTGCCAATGGCTCCAGATTAAATTTTTGTGATATATTTTTCTTTACTTCAAACCATGGTTTTCCATCTAAAAGTTCATTTCTGGCTGAATTCATGGATTCAAAGAGTATCAATGCTGCTTTTCGCTGATGATCAGTTAGTCTACGGTTACGCGAGGACATGGCCAGTCCGCCATTTTCACGAATGGTGGGTACTACTTTTATTTCCACATCAAAGGAGAGGTCAAGGACCAACCTTCGGATAATGGCTACCTGCTGAAGGTCTTTTTGCCCAAAATAAGCGGTGTCTGGTTTGATGATGTTAAAAAGCTTGGAGACCACTACTCCCACGCCATTGAAATGTCCTGGTCTGAAAGCTCCCTCCAGGATCCGTTCCAGGTCGCCGAAGTCAAATTTCAGTTGATTGGGCTGTGTGTACATTTCCTCCACGGCGGGCAGAAAAACATAATCCACCTGCTTTTGCTCCAACAATTTGAGGTCTTCTTCCACTGTCCGTGGATATTTTTTTAGGTCATCCGGGTTATTGAACTGCGTGGGATTGACAAAGATCGAGACGATAACGAGGTCAGAATGATCTTTGGCATTTTCTACTAAAGTCAAATGCCCCTCATGCAGCGCTCCCATAGTAGGGACCAATCCTATGGTTTTTGAGGCTAATCGGTGCTTAAGCAGCTGATTTTTAATTTCTTGTTTGGTATGGAGAATTTTCACAACTTTTTCATTTTCGCATAGCAAAATAGGAGCAAAAGTAAATTATTCTGGACAATATCAATGGGTTTTTGTATTTTTTTTTGTATCTTTGTAGTCCCGTATTATCCCTCAACAAAAAAAACAAGATATGTCCAAACTTCGTATTCTCTACGTTGCAAGTGAAATCAATCCATTTCTTCAAACCTCAGAGGTAGCCAACTTCGTGAGGGCATTGCCTCAAGCCATGCAGGAGAAAGGAATGGAGATCCGTATTCTTGTTCCGAGATTTGGTTTGATCAACGAAAGAAAGAACAGGTTGCATGAAGTAGTAAGGCTTTCAGGAATCAACATTTCAGTAGGAGATGAGGAAAAGCCGTTGATTATCAAGGTTGCTTCCATTCCTAATGCGAAACTTCAAGTTTATTTCATTGATAACGAAGACTATTTTCAAAGGAAAAGCGTTTTCTTTGACAAGCAGGAAAAATTCTATGAAGACAATGACGAAAGAGCCATTTTCTTCTGTAAAGGAGTAATTGAAACTGTGAAAAAACTGGGCTGGGCCCCGGATGTGGTACATTGTAACGACTGGATGACCAGCTTGATTCCGCTTTACCTAAAAACCACGTATAAGAACGAGCCGTTATTTAAAAACACAAAATCGGTTTTCACTATTTACAATAACGGATTTAATCATAAATTTGGCGATGATTTGTTGGAGAAGGTCAAAATGGTTGACATCGACGACAGTATATTGGCACCTCTTAAGTCCAAAGACTATGAAGGCTTCCTGAAAATAGGAATGGAATATGCTGACGTGGTGATCAAAGGAAATGAAATCTCCGAAAATCTTAATCAAATAATTGAAGATTGCTCTAAAGATAAAAAGTGTGAGATTAACAACGAAGACGAAGAAGAACAACTTTTTGAAAGTTATTACAACATCTATACAGACCTGGCAGGCTAAGCTTGCCGGGCTCTTATTAATTTCCACATCATTTCATACTTCTTGTACCGATCCTTCTGATATCGGATTGGTGCTTGATCCAAATGCTAACCAGATAGGGGTGTTCTACGCAGAAATACCCCTTTCTGCTTATTTGGTATCTGTGGATTCTTTAAGAACTACCAATCCCCTGGTTCTGGTGGCCGGCGGTGATAACAGCAGCTTTTTTGGCCGGACAGAATCTATCGGTTACAGCAGGTTGTCCTTTAGCCGCTCTACTACCCGGCCCACAGAGGAGGCGATTTTGGATTCAGCGAAGTTTAGTCTAAGCATCAGTTCGCTTACTGCGGATGATCTTGATGAGGCCAAAACTTTTTCGGTTCATAAACTGACGGAACCGATCTTGGACACTGCCTATTATAACTTCAATCATTTGGCGTACGAGGAGAGTCCTTTTGCTAGCGGCTCTTTTATGCTTAAAGAGAATTCCGATACGGTAGTGCATATGACATTGGACGGCGCCGTGGCAGAGGATTTGTTTACCAGGTTGAAGACTGAGGATCCGGTTTTTGACAATATCTTCAGTTTCCGGGAGTATTTTCCTGGCTTTGCCTTGAAAGGAAATCCTGATGAGGAGACGGCGATCAATGTTCTTTTGGGCAGTGACACGGGAATCAAGCTTTATTACAGAGACGATGCGGAGGACACTGTTTCCACTGCCTATACCATTTCCACTTCCCAGTCCCGTCATTTTAACGGGGTAATCAATGACCCTACAGGAACACCGACCGAAATAGTCGCCGAAAAAGATGTCGCTTATGAAGTAGGTGATTTGGTAGGCAGTAAATCCCTTTTGGGTTTGGTGCTCAAACTGAATATGGAGCCGCTTTCCAATTTTCTGGATACCTTGGAAAATGCCACCTTCAACCATGTCACTATGGAAATAGGGCCTACGGAAAATTTTCCTGATAGTAAGCTTCCTCCTCCGAGTCTAATTCCGTATTTTACAGATGAGAACAACGAAATTTTAACGAGAGAGGTAGACGGCGCGCTTTATAGCATTCAATCCGATGTGGCACAGCAAGTGGTAACGGACGAAGACGGTAATGTACTTCCTGCCGTATCTACCACTGGTACCAATAATTTGGTTTTTAACACAGAAAAGTTCTTATACCAACAATCCCTAACAGCCTACATCGATGCGCTCTATCGGACCGATGTGATGAGAACCGATCTTTTACTTTATCCCAGAACCCCTAGCGGCAACAGTTCTCCACCTTATAGCAACGACTTTGTTCGCTCTTTGAGAGAATATGTGGTTAATCAAAATTCTATAAAACTTAAAATTTTCTATTCGAAGATGCGATAGATTTAAAATAAATTTCGACCCTAATAAATAAATTTTTATGTGTGGAATTGTAGCGTATGTCGGTAAGCAGGAAGCTCTGCCTATCGTCATCAAAGGCCTGAAACGCCTCGAATACAGAGGCTATGACAGTGCCGGCGTGGCCTTATTGAATGAAGCCGGACTCAATGTTTACAAGAAAAAGGGAAAGGTGTCCGAGCTGGAAGAAGCCATCAGGAACCGTCCCGACCTCCATTCTCACATCGGTATAGGACATACTCGATGGGCAACCCATGGAGAGCCGAACGATGTGAATGCGCATCCGCATTATTCATCATCGGAGAATTTTGCTATGATCCACAATGGCATCATAGAGAACTATGATGTTCTGAAAACCGATTTGATCAACAAAGGATACACTTTCCATAGTGAGACCGACTCGGAAGTCTTCATCAATTTTATTGAGGACATTTATCAGAACAATAATTGCAGCATTGAGGAGGCAGTAAGGCTTGCTCTGCATAAGATAGTAGGTGCTTATGCCATAGTGCTGATGCACAAGGATCAGCCTGATACCTTGATTGCAGCCAGAAAAGGTTCCCCTCTGGTGATCGGAGTAGGAGAAGATGAGTTTTTCTTAGCTTCAGATGCCACTCCAATCATCGAATATACCAACCAAGTGGTTTATTTGGACGATTATGAGATTGCGGTGATCCGTGACGCCAAGCTCCAGATCAAGACCATTGAAAACGTTGAGACCCATCCCTATATCAACCAATTGGATTTAGAGCTTGAAGCCATTGAAAAGGGAGGTTTTGATCATTTCATGTTGAAGGAGATCAACGAGCAGCCTCGATCAATAGCGGACTGTATGCGCGGAAGGCTTGATGCCAGGGCCGGAAGACTCGTCTTGGGAGGTCTGCAGGACTATATGAACAAGTTCCAAAATGCAGATAGGATCATCATTACCGCTTGCGGAACCAGTTGGCATGCAGGATTGGTGGCCGAATATCTCTTTGAAGAATTTGCCAGGATTCCGGTGGAAGTGGAATACGCCTCGGAATTCAGGTACAGGAATCCTGTTGTCAACAGCAAGGACTTTGTCATTGCCATTTCTCAATCTGGAGAAACAGCAGATACATTGGCAGCAATTGAGCTGGCCAAAGAAAGAGGTGCTACCATTTTTGGAGTATGTAACGTTGTGGGGTCTTCTATCGCACGGGCTACCCATGCGGGGTCATATACCCACGCAGGGCCGGAAATAGGTGTGGCTTCTACTAAGGCATTTACCGCCCAGATTTCAGTACTTTCCATGATGGCCCTGATGCTGGGGTATCAAAGGGGGACTTTGCCTGAGAGCAAATACATCCAACTGCTCAGTGAGCTGGAAGCCATTCCTGCCAAAGTAGAAAAAGCGCTAAAGCTAAATGAGCAAATCGAAAAAATAGCAGCCCAGTATAAAGATGCAAGAAACTTCCTATACTTGGGAAGAGGATATAATTTCCCGGTAGCCCTGGAAGGAGCGCTTAAACTGAAAGAGATTTCTTATATCCATGCCGAAGGCTATCCTGCAGCAGAAATGAAGCACGGACCGATTGCTTTGATTGATGAAGAAATGCCGGTAGTGTTTATAGCCACCCAGGACAGTTCCTACGAAAAAGTCGTAAGCAATATCCAAGAGGTTAAAGCCAGAAAAGGAAAAATCATAGCTGTGGTAACCGAAGGAGACCAGACTGTAAAGAAAATGGCCGATCACGTTATAGAAATTCCAAAGGTTCACGAAGCATTTGTGCCATTGATCTCTGTGATCCCCTTGCAGCAGCTCTCTTACCATATTGCTGTGATGCGCGGTTGTAATGTGGATCAGCCAAGAAACTTGGCCAAATCCGTTACCGTGGAGTAATAAGCGGCAAAAATAGTTAACTAACAAAGCCCTGACTCGAAAAGTCAGGGCTTTGTTTTTCTACTGCTTTATCCATTTCGTGTAAGCAATGGATTCATCAGATTGGATGCTGATGAGGTAGATGCCGGGGCAAAGCTTTTTAAGGTGGCGTTGAAGTTCTTCATGTGTAACTGAAAAGTTTCCTGATTTTTCATAGATGATACTTCCCTGTGAATTTCTTATACTCAACTGTGTTCTATTTGGATCAAAGGACGATGGGATGGAAAGTCTTATAGGCCCTTGATGGTGAGGGTTTGGTGAGATCAGCAGCTTTTCTTGGATTAACTGTTTTTTTACCAGCTGGAATACAGGCGAATGGTGTTCGTTTTGAAAGTTATCCACACCGGATAATTGATAATAAACAGGGCCATCGATGTGATTAAGACGATCACGCAGGATATACGAGTTTCCTGCAGTTGTTCGCGTTTCCTTCTTTTCTGCCTTAACTTCCGTAACAAGTTCAAAGTTATCCACATTGGTATGGGACCTATAAATACGATAAAGCAGGATATTGCTTTCATCAGAAATTGTCCAGTGAATCCAATTGGAGCTTCCTTTCTGGTATGCCCCATGATCCAGCCATAGAACAGGGAGTACACTTACTTGCCTACTACTTCCAATCGTAAAATTATTGGTGTTTATTTCACTAAGGGTAATGGCTCGTTTGGCCCAGTAATGACCGCCGGCGGATTCGGCCGATAAATGACTTCCTTCGGCCGCTGTTCCTTCCGCAACTATCCTTAAGTCATCCAAGTTATCCACAATTAGGTCATCTGCGGCTATACCAAGCGTCAAATTGCTATTGTCCGATGATAGATTCGAAAAGGTGAAGTAGCTGTTAAGCTGATGCATAATGGGTTCTCCGTCCTTGTCGTTATAACCAGGGTCGTGGTCTACCCCTGCTACCTGTTGATAAGTAATGGAAAGGTCTGACCCAGAGCTGTTTTGTGTTCCTGTTAGTTGTACTGTTCTCACTCCTCCTTCATACTTATCCACAAACGGGAAACTTGCGTTGCCACTGCTCAAGGTAGCTGGAATATTAGAGTAATGGATCGTCTTTAAGTTGCTCCAGTTTCCCTCAGTATAAGTATAGGCCCCCGTTTCCGACGTGTTTATAAACAAATCCTGATCTGAAAAATCTATACCTCCTTTGATCATGGAGAAGTTTTTATCGATGGTAAGGTCATTGTCCACAAACACGGTTCCATTGGACTTGTCCACATCCAGGTGCGAAATTTCAAATGAAAACCCAATGATGGACTGATCTGATGAGCCTTGTATGCTGCAGTAGGTATTGTTATCCACAATTGAACCAAGTCCATTTTGAGTGAGGTTGCCTGTAAGATATAGGGTGTCTGGCAAATTCTTCTGCCCACTTCCTTCAAATAACAAATGGTGATAGTACTGAGGGCTTTCAGCTTCTGACATGGCGGAGCTGATAAAATTTTGGTTTCCGGAATTAGAGGCATAAGTGACCGTTCCAGCCAATTCGACCACGACGGCATTGATTTCTGGGTCATTTGCATTGAGGACCAAACTGCCGCCTTCCTTAAGGTCAAAGAGGGCCGCCGGGATCATTCCGCTGGCTGAGCGGAGAACGATATCTTCTGAACAGTGGGTTTCCAAGGTGGCGCCATTTTCTATTATAAAGTCACCGTAGGGACCGGAAACGGCAGGGTCTGTATTGAATGAGAACGTGGCACAGTCTATTCCGGGGTTTCCTTCTTGGATTACCTTTCCTGAAAGGAGCTCGAATTTGCTGGCTTTTATGGATTCTTGGACGGTAAATTCTTCACCTAAATCCGCATCAAACACTACGCAGTACCTGCTCCTTGTAGAGAAAGCACTCCAAGCACCAAGAGGAACGATTACTCTGCTAGCCCCTTTAAAAGCCAGTTTGCTATCAAGACTGCTTCCTATCCAGTCGATAGTGTTCCAAGCCCCATTAGGTGTTCCGGGAGCCGGTCCGCTGTAGGCATTTAAACTACCGTAAAGGCTTAATTGAAAATCATTGATGTCCAACTTTTCGCCGGTACCGGCTTCGGCATTCAGGAAGAGTGATCGGATGGCTTCGTTTTGGGTGAGGGTAACTTCATCTCCATATTCAATATACACATCATTGTCTGTAGAGGGCTTTGCGACGGCTGATGTCCAAGTAATACCGTTATACACTTCCCAAATGGAAACCTGATCAAAGTCTCCACTGGATATGGTCCTATACGCTCCCGTGATCTGACTTAAAGCTTGCTTGGATAATATCAGGGCCGCAATGAAAATTACGAATATTATCTTGTAAATTCGTTTTGGATTGTATCCATCAAAAATATCAGGTAACAATGAAAAAGTCATATTCAAAAAGTTTACTGGATATATAATTTACTAACATATCTCTTAATGATGAAGAAAATCGCCTTACTTTTTTTGCTCATTGTGTTGAATTTAAACCTGTTATCTGCTCAATCATATAGGGTCAGTCTTTTGACCTGTGATCCGGGAGATGAGCTGTACAGCATTTTTGGCCATAGTGCCGTCAGGGTGGTAGACCTAAACAGTGGTAGAGATCTGGTCTTTAACTATGGAACTTTCGATTTTGACACCCCCAACTTTTACCTCAAGTTTGCCAATGGAAAACTCGATTACATGCTTAGCGTAAGCACCTATGATCAGTTTATTGAGCACTATACCTATCTCGAAAGAGCCGTTCGGGAGCAGGTGCTTGACCTCAATGAGCAACAGGCTGCCAAGGCCGTTGAGTTTCTGCAAATCAACTATCAGCCCGATAACCGATACTATCGCTATGATTTCTTTTATGATAATTGTGCTACTCGGATCAGGGATATGATGGAAATTGTTTTGGGGGATCAACTGGAATGGAAGGATCCTCTGGAGACAGAAGATAAAACGTTCAGAAATTTGATTGATGAATATGTTTACCCACTTCCTTGGGGAGATCTAGGGATCGACCTCGCTTTGGGAAGCGTCATCGATGTAGATGCGACAGAAAGAGAAAAGCAGTTTCTTCCCGATTATATGGAAGCGGCATTTGCAAGGGCAGAAATTGTCGGGGATGGTCCTTCAAGACCCTTGGTAAAAAGCCAGACCACGGTTTTGGACCTGCCTCCAGTGGATATCAGTTGGAGCCTGATAAACCCTTATTTCTTGTTTTGGGGAGTGGCCATTCTTTTTATTACCATCACCTATTTTGGCTTTAAGAGGAAAAAACTTTACCTGGGACTGGATCAGGCATTGTTTGGGATACTTTCTTTGGTGGGAATCATTGTCGTTTTGCTTTGGTTCTTTACCGAACATACGACAACCAAGTTCAACTGGAACCTGCTTTGGGCTTTCCCTTTGCATGGGATCTTGGTTTTTGGATTGGCCCAGAAGACGCCACCGGAATGGCTGAAGAAGTACCTGTTGTTTGCCCTGATTTTGGCAGATGCTGCCATAGTGTTTTGGATTTTGGGGTGGCAGTCTTTCCATCCAAGTGTACTTCCGCTTATTTTGGTAGTGATTTTGAGGACCAATTATTTGTATTATAATTTGGAGAGATTAAAGTCCCATAGGAGAAATGTTCCCGTTTAAAAACTTTTCTCCTGCCCCAGGATGTTAGTAAAGGATATCGAAAAAAAATATGGATTTCAAAATCATTTCCGATTACAGTCCCACCGGCGACCAGCCCGAAGCGATTAAAAACCTATCTGAAGGAGTTCAAAGTGGAGATCCTTCCCAAGTGCTTTTGGGGGTAACCGGTTCAGGGAAGACCTTTACGGTAGCCAATGTCATTGAAGAAGTCCAAAAGCCTACTTTAGTGCTTTGCCATAACAAGACCTTGGCTGCCCAATTGTATGGGGAATTCAAACAGTTTTTCCCTGAAAATGCCGTGGAATATTTTATATCCTATTACGATTACTATCAGCCGGAAGCGTTTATTCCCACTAGTGGCGTGTACATTGAAAAGGACCTTTCCATCAATGAGGAGATCGAAAAACTCCGCCTCAGTGCCACTTCTTCCCTGTTGTCCGGTAGGCGTGATGTGATCGTGGTGGCTTCCGTTTCCTGTATTTATGGTATAGGTAATCCGGAGGAGTTTGGAAAAAACGTGGTTAGACTTCAGGAGGGAGACCGTATTCCAAGAAACCAGTTGCTCTTCCAGTTGGTGGATATCCTATACAGTCGGGCCAATGCAGATTTTAAGCACGGAACCTTCAGGGTCAAGGGAGACACGGTGGACATCTTTGTTGCCTATGCTGATTTTGCCTACAGAATTTATTTTTGGGGGGATGAAATAGAGGCGATTCAACGGGTGGATCCTGCTACCGGAAAAAAGATATCCACAGAAAAGCTTATCACGATCTTTCCAGCCAACCTTTTTGTGACGGGAAGAGATGTGATTGATGTGGCCATTAAGGAGATTCAGGATGATCTGGTGGCGCAACTTTCCTTTTTTGAAAAGGATCTAAGGTTGGAGGAGGCCAACAGGTTAAAGGAAAGGACGGAGTTTGACCTGGAAATGATCAGGGAACTCGGCTATTGTTCCGGTGTGGAAAACTACTCCCGTTATTTTGACAGGAGGGCAGCTGGGGCCAGGCCTTTCTGTCTGTTGGATTATTTCCCGGATGATTTTCTGATGGTGATTGACGAAAGCCATGTGACCGTTCCCCAAATCCGAGCGATGTGGGGAGGTGACCGCTCCCGAAAAGTCAATTTGGTGGACTATGGATTTCGGCTTCCTTCGGCGCTGGACAACCGGCCATTGAAATTTGATGAGTTTGAATCCTTGACCAACCAGATCATCTATGTAAGTGCTACTCCCGCGGATTATGAGCTCAACCAAACCGATGGTGTGGTGGTCGAGCAGATTATCCGGCCCACAGGTCTATTGGATCCGTTGATAGAAGTAAGACCAAGTGGCAATCAAATTGATGATTTGTTGGAGGAGATAGACCAGACCATCAAAAGCGGGGACAGGGTTTTGGTTACCACCCTGACCAAAAGAATGGCCGAGGAACTCAATAAATTCCTCGAAAGGGCGGGTATCAAATGCCGCTATATCCATTCGGAAGTCAAGTCTCTGGACCGTGTGGAAATCCTGAGGGAATTGAGGCTGGGGATTTTCGATGTGTTGGTGGGCGTGAACCTGCTCAGGGAAGGGCTGGATTTACCGGAAGTATCTTTGGTGGCCATTTTGGATGCCGACAAGGAAGGCTTTTTAAGAAATGAACGGAGCTTGGTACAGACCATTGGTCGGGCGGCCCGAAATGAAAACGGAAGGGTGATCATGTACGCCGATCGGGTAACTGAATCCATGAAAAGGGCCATAGATGAGACTAAAAGGAGAAGGGCGATCCAAATGGCCTATAATGAAGAGCATGGAATCACTCCTAAAACCGTCCTTAAATCCAAAGAAAAAATCATGGGCCAGACCAAAGTGGCCGACAGTAAGAAAAATGCCAAGTTCTATGATGATCACTTTACCGAGGAGAATGCCTATGCAGCGGATCCGGTGGTACAATATTTGAGCAAGGAGAAGCTAGAAAAACTGATCCCACAAACCCAGAAGCAGATGGAAAAAGCCGCCAAGGAACTTAACTTTATGGAGGCGGCCAGACTGCGTGACGAATGGCAGGGATTGCAAAAACGATTGGAAGAGCTCAAAAGAATGGATGGATGAAAAACAAACTAATATTACTGGCTTTCCCCTTACTTTTATTGGCCGCAAAGAAGACCGAGGCCCAGCAGGCAGAAGGAAGCTATATGATTTCAAGTGCCTTTGACTTGGCCAGAACTGATGCCCCTGGCGTGATCAGAAGGTATCAACTCGGGTTGGAGGCCAACTATTTCCACTGGTATTTTTTGTCCTTTTCCGGTGGGTATGAATTCAACTATAACCGGCCTAATCACGTTACATTGGGAGCGAGGTACTATCCCTTGGAACCGGTTTTCATTAGGATGAGGGGCTTGGTGGGAAAAGACAGTGACCTGGCTTTTGGGGCAGGATACACCTATAATTTATCCTACCGATTCCGTTTGGAGGGTATGGTGGATTATTATGCAGTGACCAATGTGGCTGGTTTGCGGGCTGGAATCAGCTTTTTGATCAACTAAAAGGACATTAAAATGACACTTCAGGAAGTGGCCAGACTTGCCCAGCAGGGCGAGGGTTTACATATTGAATTCAAAAAAAAGGTGTCACACCCTGAGAAAATCGTCCGGGAAGTCATTGCGCTGTCCAACACTGATGGAGGTTATCTTTTTATCGGCGTGGACGATGACAAAACCGTCAGCGGTCAGCGCTATGTGGAAGAGGATGTCTACGTGCTCAACAAAGCCATCAAGGAAATGATCCGCCCTTTGGTCCAGTTTGAGCATTGGATTATTCCCATTACGGAAAAAAAAGGAGTAGCGGTTTATCATTTTGAAAAAAGCCCCAGGAGACCGCACTATCTTTACGAACAGGGCAGAAAAAGGTCCTTTGTTCGGGTGGAAGACCGCACGGTACAGGCCAGTCGGGAGGTATGGGAGATTCTTCGAAGGGGAAAACAGGAAAAGGATATCATTTTTAATTATGGCGAAAAAGAAACCAAGCTGATGCAGGCCTTGAAAGAAAACGAATCCATTACCTTAAAAGAGTATTCCAAGATCGCCCGATTGCCAAGGTTCATCGCTTCCAAAACCCTGGTCAGGCTGGTGCTGGCCAATGTACTGCAGGTAATTCCACAGGAACAGGAGGATTTGTTTAAGCTCAAGCAGGTTTAGGGGATTGGTTATTGGGGAATTGGTTATTAGGATAATGGCAGAATGGATTAAGGAGTTTGCCATTCCAGCCTCAAAAAAAATAGACCCTATTGTGCTTGTTCTTATCCGAAGTCCTCTTTTTCCGGTTTTTTGAAGATACTTTATCAGTTATGCCAGTATCTGCGTTTATCTGTGCGATCAGCGGGAAACAAAAAGGGATTTTTAGGCATTCACTCCCCTACTTTTAACTCTTCCAATGCCGCCAAAACCAAGTCATTTTCGAAGCCTCTACCCAACATAAAACGGTGCACCTTTGCTTTTTTCTTGAATAAATCCGCTTCTTTGGTGGATGCCCATTTCTTTTCTGCCAGTTCCATCACAGTGTCCCAATAGTTGTCCGGATCGATTTCCTTCATTCCCTCTTTGATGCAGTTGGCGCTGATCCGATGCTGCTTGAGTCCCTGTAAAATCTTATTTTTTCCCCATTTTTTAAGGTGAAACTTTCCCCGTACATAGGAAACGGCAAAGCGCTCTTCATTAAGAAAGTTTTGGGTGATCATTTCCGAGATCAGCTCTTCCACTTCGTCCTGGAACAGGCCATAACTGTACAACTTGTCCCTCACCTCTTGCTGGCTCCGCTCCTGATAGGCACAAAAAGCTGCGATCTTCACCTTGGCCTGTGAAGGTGTAAGCGTTTTTTTCTTAGGCTCGTGGGAATATTCTTTTCTTGGGAAGGACATTTTATGTAATTTTAGCATCGAAATATCTTTTCAGCTTTGAATTCATTACCTGAAAGGACTTTTCACATCAAATATATTAAACCTAACCTAAATTATCATGCGCAAAAAAATCGTCGCCGGTAACTGGAAAATGAACGGAACTCAGGAAGAGGGCCAAAAGCTGACTTCTGAGATTGTAAATATGGTCAAAGATGAGCGAATCAATGACGTAACTGTTGTACTGAACCCTCCTTTTGTCCATGCTTCCAATGTGAAAAAACTGATCGGGGGTGTGGAAAACATCTTCCTCGGCGGACAAAACTGCTCAGACAAGGAATCTGGAGCTTATACCGGTGAAACTTCTGCTAAAATCTTAGCTTCTTTCGGTGCTTCTTTTGTCATCCTGGGCCATAGCGAGCGCAGAGAATACTTTAATGAATCAAATGAAGAGCTTACTGAAAAAGTAAAGCTGGCCTTGGCCAATGGACTTACCCCCATCTTCTGCTGTGGAGAGCCTTTGGAAATCAGGGAAGCCGGTACTCATGAGGAATACGTTAAGGAGCAGTTGACAGCCAGCCTTTTCGGCTTAAGCGAGGAGGATTTCTCCAAGTTGGTCATTGCTTATGAGCCGATCTGGGCGATCGGTACGGGCAAAACTGCTACTTCAGAGCAGGCTCAGGACATGCATGCAGCCATCAGATCCCATTTGGCCTCCAAGTATGGCCAGGCAGCGGAAAATACTTCCATCCTTTATGGCGGTAGCTGCAAGCCTGACAATGCCAAGGAAATCTTCGGCAAGCCTGATGTGGACGGTGGATTGATCGGCGGTGCTTCGCTTAAATCAAGAGACTTTGTAGACATCATCAAGTCATTCTAAGACATTCCGAACTCCTGCCGCAGGGCGGGAGTTCTTCCTTCCCCTTTTACAGCATCCTTATTTATTTTTCCCCGAGCCATGGAATACCTGGAGTTTAAAATTAACTGTAACCAAGAATTTACCGAAATCCTAATCGCCGAATTGGCCGAAGTAGGCTTTGATTCCTTTTTGGAGACCGATGAAGGATTGGAAGCTTATATTCAGGAAGATCTTTTTGACCGGGGGGCATATCGTGAAGTTATTGACCGCTACCAAGAGGTGGCCAATATTTCCGTTTCCGAGGGCAAAATGCCCAAGGTCAACTGGAATGAAGAGTGGGAAAAGCATTATGATCCGATTTCCATTGGTACAGAAGTCTATGTGCGGGCTTCCTTCCATGCTCCCAGAGAAGAGGTAAAATACGATATCCTGATCAACCCAAAGATGTCCTTTGGTACAGGGCACCATGCCACCACTTACCTGATGCTTTCCCATCAGCTGGAGACTCCCCATGAGGGCAAAAGCATGATTGACATTGGTTCTGGTACAGGGATTTTGGCCATCATGGCCCATAAATTAGGGGCTTCCCATGTCGAGGCTTTTGATATTGACAACTGGTGTGTGGAAAACGGTAACGAGAACTTTGAGCTCAACGGAATGGGTCAGGTCAAGATGGGGCTCGGCACCATCCGGGAGGTCAATCCAAGCGGACCATTTGATATTGTGATGGCCAACATCAACAAAAACGTGCTGATGGACGAAATGGAAGTTTACGTTTCCCTGATGAAGCCGGATGCCAAGCTTTTCCTCAGCGGATTTTATGAGCAGGATGTCCCAGACCTCCAATACATGGCTGAATCTTTGGGGCTAAGGTTAAAAGGCCAAAAAGCCAAGGATAACTGGGCCGCCATCGTATTTGAAAAAGCGTAATTTGCGCCCCCTTTTCTCTGAGCTTAAACTGCAGGGATAATTCCATATTATCATACCTAACAAAAGTCAAGGTTTATCCGAAAAAGCCAACTATAATTTAATAACCTCTGTGTTCACCGTGCCCTCCGTGGTTAACAATCCGAACAAACACTCTGTGGCCTCTGTGAGACCTTGGAGCACTTTGTGGTTAACCTTAAATCAAAGCTCAATTTCCAAGCCATCATCCGTTAAATTGGTTTTGTACACCTCTAAATCTCCGCAGCTTCCCCCCGAGACCAGTTGGCCGCTGTGAAGATCAAAGCGATAGGAGTGCAGGGGACAGATGATTTCCCCAAAGCGATTGATATGTCCGTCTTTCAAAAAGGCTCCCCTATGCGGGCAGAGCTGTTCGAAGGCAAAAATATTTTCCCCTGACCTGACCACACATACTTTTTTGGCGCCAAGCTGGGTGACGCGGATATTGCCTTCTGGCAGCATGGACTTGACCTCCTCCTTTGATTTTCCCAATGTGAATTTTCGCATGGCCTCCAAGATAAGGGATTTTGGCTGAATCAATAAAGAAGACGAAGCTTTGTTAACCACAGAGGGCACAAAGTTTCTTTTGTAGCATCTCAGCGAACTCCGTGTTCTTCGAGGTAAAGCTTTATAACCACAGAGGCCACAAAGAGCTCAGAGGTGGTTGAGCTTCTGTGTAGGAAAAGCTTTTTCCGCCAGTTGCACAAAGCCACGGCGCAGAGTCAAGAGGAAGCACATAGACCACAAAGTTTTTTTGTAGCATCTCAGTGAACTCCGTGTCCTTCGTGGTAAAGCTTTTAAACCGCAGAGGACGCAAAGTGCGCAGAGGTGGTTAAGCTTTTGTGAAGGAAAGGTTGTCCGCCAGTTGCACCTTTCCGGATCAATTTCAACGTAATAGTCTGAAAAATAAAGATTAAAATATTTTTTATTACTAACCGATTGGTTAGTTTTGTGGTGTGATCAAAAATTGAATGCCAAGAACAAAGAAATATAACGAGGAAGAAGTAATCGAAAAAGCGATGAATTTATTCTGGCGAAATGGTTACGAAACAACTTCTATGCAAATGCTTGAGAAAGAAATGGGAATTAATAAATTTTCTATCTATTCAAGTTTTGGTAGTAAAAATGGTGTATTTCTTGAAAGTCTAAAGTGTTACAAGCAAAAGCTAAACAAGCTTTTAAACAAATTAAAGGCTTCTGAAAACGGCATTTTAGGGATTAAGCAATATTTTTATGATTTTATCGACTTTACAAAGGAAACAGAATTCGGTAAAGGCTGTTTAGTTACTAACACGGCCAATGAAATCGGAGAAGACGCAGACCAGCAGATAAAAGAATCTTTAGCCAACTTTACCAATGAAGTAAAACAAATATTTGCTAATATTTTAAAACAAGATAAAACCAAAACCAATACGGCTATTGAACAACAAGCGGATTTTCTAATTATTTCTATGTTCGGCCTATCTTCTGCTACACGAATATTTAATAAGAAACAACTTGAAAATTACATTGAAAACATATTTATAAACAAATGACATTTTTTTTAGTTTAAATCTAAACGATTGTTTAGTTATTAAATAAAGAATTATGAGAAAAGTATTATTTATCAC
>NZ_BAAHAP010000041.1:0-47584 GCF_054777495.1 Echinicola sediminis
GGCCTTCATTTTATTTCCGGGGAAGGAATAAACCTGCAAAAGATACAATGGATTTAACTGAGAAGCTGTATCTGAAAGTACTGGAGAAAGCCGTCAAAAATAGGGTAATAGACAAGCATCGCTTGGAATTCATAAAAAAGAACTGGAAAAAGAATTTTAATGAAATAATAATCCACTGACACGGTCCAAGCAACATGGCAGAGCGATTTGCAAACCGAAGTAGCAAAGCAAACAAGCAGCTAAAAAGCTGATTCGGATAAGAAATAAGCCAAAGTCTCAAAGCTGCCTGCCTCAACCAGTAGAGTGGATTTCAAAAGACTACATATCGACAATGATAAATCAGTTATTAAATTGATTTGTTGACTTAATTTACAGGACTGGTCGGGTAAGAAGAAAGTTTGAACTTAGTAATCCCAACGAAAAAGTTTTAGCAGCAGACGCAAGTAAAGGTACCGTAAAGACAAGAAACCAAGACATTCAGCGTGGAATTGACTGGGTGACTTCACAAAGGGCTGTTGTTATGTTGACAGACAAGAAAATTGTTTGCGGCAAGTGGACAATTCCGCTTGACACTATTGCGACTGCTGAATTGATGAAAATCAACTCTTTGTTTGGTGGTGGACAAGTTCTAAAAGTACAAACGACGGACCATAAACATTATCAATTCGGAATGCAGTTCAATCCTGAATGGACAAGCCAGCAACAACTTCCTTTGACTCTTGAAAAAGGGCAAGTAAAGCATTCAGTTTTTAGTATAACAGTCAGATTGATTGCCGTTGGGTATTTGGTTTACTGGCTTTATAAACGCTATTTTATCTAATGAAACTACTGACTCCATATTGACGGCAAAAAGAAAATGCCCTATGATACGGATTTTGTAACTGGGCAGGGTGCCGTGCAAACTTAGAGCTACCTCGAATAGTTTTCAACCACAAAATCACCCCAATCAGCAATTGATTGGATCAGTGGGATTAATGTTTTTCCAAAATCCGTCAGGGAGTACTCTACTTTCAATGGTGGTTTTGAGGTGTAAACCCTTCTTTTGATCAAGCCATCTTCCTCTAATGCTTTAAGTTGCAAGCTCAACGTTCTCTCGGTAACAGTGGGCATTGATTTTCTTAATTCATTGTATCTCAACTTTTCATTCATTAAATGGTAGAGGATAACTGTTTTCCATTTTCCACCAATAATTCCCATCGTTAAGCTAGCACAACAGGGGTATTCATTGCCTCTATATTTGAGCATTTTTGGTTCCGTAGTTTCCATAACCGTATACTGTCATTTTTGACCGTTATTGCAAAGATATATTACTATAATTAAGTTTGCAACTATAAAAATTATAGTAATAAAAATATAGAGAAAAATGAAAGCAATGTTATTAAAAGAATACGGTGAAAAAGCGAATTTCGAATTAGCACAGGTAGTAAGTCCTATTTTGGGAGACAACCAAGTATTGGTGAAAATTTCAGCATCCAGCATTAATACTGTTGATACGATGATTAAGAATATGGGGAAAAATTTGCCTTTTTCGCCAGATACGCCGGCTATCCTGGGAATGGACTTTGCTGGGACCGTGGAAAAAACAGGAGCTAAGGTGACGGGATTTTCCGTTGGGGATGAGGTGTACGGATGTGCAGGTGGTTTGGCAGATTTGCAAGGAACTTTGGCTGAATATATTTCAGCTGACAGCAGATTAATAGCGCACAAGCCAAAGAACCTATCTCTGCGAGAAGCTGCTGCTCTCCCCTTGGTGGGAATTACTGCTTATGAAGGCTTAACCCGCGCCAATGTAAAAAGAGGACAAAGTGTATTGGTGCATGGTGGTGCTGGAGGAGTGGGCCATGTTGCAGTACAGCTGGCAAAACATTTTGGAGCCAGCGTCTTTTCGACAGGAGGCGGAGAAAAACAACTGGAAATCATTGAAAGTTTTGGGGTGACCTCCATTGATTATAAGAAAGAAAGTGTCGGAGATTACGTGGAAAAATATACCAAGGGGCAGGGCTTTGATATTGTATTTGATTCGGTAGGAGGTAAAAACCTGCTTAACTCCTTTGAGGCTGCTGCACTAAATGGTCAAGTGGCTACTACGGTTTCCTTGCTGGAGCTTGATTTAAATCCTGTCCATTTTAAAGGATTGTCCCTACATGTGGTATTTATGCTTATTCCTATGCTCCACAATTTTCAAAGGGAAAAACACGGAGAAATTTTACGTGAGCTTACAAAAATAATAGAAGCTGGAGAGCTCAAGCCTTTGCTGGATGAAGAGCAATTCTTATTGGAAAATGTGGGAGACGCTTATCGTCGCCTCGAAAGTGGAAAGGCCGTTGGAAAAGTAGTTGTTGAAAATTAATCACTGTATCATGAAAACAATAGTAATAACAGGAAGTACAGATGGCATAGGCAAATTGACGGCCATTAAATTGGGAAAGGATGGTCATAAACTTTTATTACATGGAAGAAACAGCAAAAAACTTCAGGTAGCAATATCTGAAGTTAAAAAGCTTTCAAACAATGAGAACATTACTGGTTTTGTTTCGGATTTTTCAGAGGTTGGAAATGTTGAAAAAATGCTAGCTGAAATAACGGATGAAGTGTCCGAAATAGACACTTTAATCAATAATGCAGGAATTTTCAACAGTCCTTTTGAGACCAATGATGATGGTTTTGATATACGGTTTGCGGTCAATTTTTTAGCCCCTTACTTATTGACAAGGGGCTTACTTCCGCTACTGAAGAAGAGCGCTTCTCCGCGGGTAATAAATTTAAGTTCAGCGGCGCAGGCTGCTGTTTCCATTGATGCGTTGAAGGGCGGGGAAAGATTGTCTGCCCAGCAAGCATACGCCCAAAGCAAATTGGCACTGACGATGTGGAGTTTTTCCTTTGAGAAAGCACATCCGGAGATCATGACGGTGGCGGTCAACCCGGGGTCCTTGTTAAATACAAAAATGGTGAAGGAAGCTTATGGCCATCATTGGTCTTCCGCGGATAAAGGTGCTGATATTTTATACCGATTGGCCAATTTAGAGAAGTTTACCCATAGCGGTGGCAATTACTTCGACAATGACAAGGGAAAGTTTGACCTTGCACACAATGACGCTTATGACCAAGAAAAAATAGATAGGTTAATTTCAGCAACAGCTGAAATTTTGAGGTAGTTGGCTATTTCCAGAGTGAAAACCACGGGGCAATAGCCAAAAGTCAACTAAGCAGTGACTTATGGAGTAAAAAGAAAGAAGGTAAGAATAAAATTTTTTTAATAAATTAAAGCTTTGCTTGGGTGTTATTATGATAAAATAAAACGCAACTATGGGTAAATACATCGATGCTAGGCCTGAAGCTGGAAAAGAGTTCTACCAAAATTTTCACAACAAAGGAAAGGTTGTGATGTTGAATTTGCTGAAGTTTAGGGCCAGGGCCGATTACACAGGCTTTGAAGCATTGAAGCCTGCATTGGAAATCAGTGGGGAAGAGGCTTACCAAAAGTATTTGGACAGCACGGTGCCCCAATTGGAGAAAGCTGGCAGCCGGATCGTTTACTACGGTAAATGCAACCGTTTTCTCATCGGGCCCAATACCGAAGAATGGGATGCGGTGTTATTGGTCGAACATGCATCTGTTTTGAAATTTATGGAGTTTGCCCAAAATGGGGATTATCTGAAAAATGCAGGACATCGTAAGGCAGCACTAGAAGATTCACGCCTTTTACCGAGCAATGAAATAGGGAATTACACCTAAGAAGTTTGATGGGTAGACTTCAGGTAGGAGGTGTGTTTGGGTAAAAGTCCAGCATGTTGTTCACCATTTAGGCTTGTTGAATATAAATATGACATTATGCGTAATTTATTCCTTATCCATTTTACGGTGATTTTTATGGGGCTACTATCCACGCCATTGCGGGCCCAGGGATCTTGGGTTGATACTTCCTTTCATGATGGACTAGTGGAGCTGGAAACAGCTTATGCTTTTCAAACGTTGGTTTCAAATGATTCCATTGTTCCCCCCACTGAAACACTGCAAAAGCTGCACGAGGCCAAGCGGTATTTTGACAATACTTTTCAAATGGATCTGGAATTTGCCGTCCTTCTAATTGAAAACCGCAAATGGCAAAACCATGCTTATTTCCCACCGCCAGGATTGCCACAGGCGGGAAAAGGTAACGTCATTCTGGGCTTAGAAAAATCCATTATTTCAAAAGAAGTAGAAGGAATGATTAGGCAGTTGCCTGAACAGTATTGGGCTTCTTTAAAACCGGTATATGGAGAAAACATCGATTTGGACCTCTTTTACCGAGAGGTCTTATCGGTTCATGAACTGGCCCACTTATACCATTTCGTGGAAGGAACCAAGCCCCAAAGGAAGTGGCTTCAAGAATTGTTTGCCAACCTGTGCATGTATTCCTTCATGAAGGAGGAAGGCGAAGAAACCTATGAGTTAATGGATACCTATCCTGAATTTGTCTTACAGTCGGGCGATAGGATGGCCACCTTTAAGACGCTTACCGACTTTGAAGAAAAGTATGTGCAAAAGTTGTCTCCTCAGAACTATGAGTGGTTTCAAATGCAGTTCTATCAAAAGGCCAAGTCCATAGTTGATGCAAAAAATGAAGCGCTTATTATAAAACTCCGTGACTTTTTAATCAACACTGATTTGAGTAAAACCGAACTGCTTTCTGACCGAGAGTTGGTCTCTCGTCTCGAAAGTGAAGTGGGGGAAGAAGTTGCTGACATTCAGCGAAGTTGGGGGAAGAAATAACTGCTAAAAATCTGCCTACTTAATTGTATCTTTCGGGATGGTATATGCATTGTTTGTCATTGGCTTCCTTTTATTGATAAAGGGGGCCGACTGGCTGGTGGACGGAGCCTCCTCCATTGCCAAAAGGTACCGGATACCGGAGTTGGTTATCGGCCTTACCATTGTCTCTTTTGGGACGAGTATGCCAGAGATGGTGGTTAACCTTCTGGCCAGTATTCAGGGCAATGCAGAATTGGCGATAGGCAATATCTTTGGAAGCAATATTGCCAATATCCTGTTGATTTTGGGAATCTCGGCCATGATCAGGTCCCTGCCCATTCAGCGGAGTATCTATTATACCGAAATCCCCATTTCCTTGGCGGCGACCTTTCTGGTGGGCTTTTTGGCCAATGCCAATCTATTTGACAATGATTCGGGACTGGCCTTGAGCAGGGCGGATGGGGTGATTCTACTCGTTTTCTTTGGTCTTTTTATGATCTATATCTATGCTGTTTCCAAGTCCAAACAAGGGATGGAAGATATACGGGATTCCAATGCGCATATCGATATCATTCCCAAAACCAAGTCCTTGGTTTATATAGCCATTGGGGTGCTGTCCCTGTTTATAGGAGGAAAGTGGGTGGTGGATGGAGCTATTGAAATGGCTTTATTGTTCGGGCTTAGCCAGACTTTTATCGGTTTGACGATGGTCGCGGTTGGGACTTCCCTTCCGGAATTGGTCACCTCGGCAGTGGCCGCGAGAAGAGGACAGGTGGACATAGCGGTAGGAAATGTCATCGGGTCCAATATCTTTAATATCCTCTGGATTCTGGGAGTCAGTGCAGTGATTACTCCCCTCCCTTTTACGGTGGCCTCCAATATGGATATCCTGATGATTACCTTGGCCAGCACCCTGTTGGTATTTGCGGTAATAGTGGGGCGACAGCCCAAAATAAGCTCTTGGCAGGGTATTTTGTTTGTGATCGTCTATATCATATACCTTGGCTATTTGGTATGGCGGGGATGATGCGGGGCATTTTGATGTGGTAGGTGGATTCGAAGGTACATCACTAACCAATTATACCAGTAGCTCCAAGATCCTTAAACTGACTCCCGCGGATCTCGCTGATTTCGCAGTTAATCCCTTAGCTAAACAACAGTGAAAGGGAAGCTGAGAAGGAGTCTGTCTCATTAGTAGATTTCTCTGAGTCCTACACAAATAATATTTTGTTGTAGACTGTGAGTCGGTGGAGAAAGGGGCCGCCCCAAAGGGGCGAACTTATTATAGCCTGGGGTGGCAGCCCCAGGCAAAGGTATTATGCTAAGGGTCATGTTTTGGCCGGATTAATACCAAGAGAGCATACAACTTGCCGCCAAAACCCGTAGATTTCAATTAAGAAATCTACCCAAGACAATGTCTATAATTGCTTCATTGTAAGCGATTAAAAATTCTAAACCCATAGAATATTTGGTAAACAAATTCCAGTCATGACTTATGAGACAGCCCTTTGGGGGTGCAACTGCCAGCGTAAGGAGCATACATTTTTGCAAGAAAGAAATATGGTCCGTAGTGGGCCTAGCCTTGAAGTATTGCCAGCCCATAGAAATTTTTTAATTGAAATTGTTGAGAGATGTTCTGCGAAAAAGCTGTCTGTGCTGATAATATTCTTTAAATACATGTACAGTCGATTTGATAATTGGTGTTTATAAAATCGACCGTTGTTTTTATTTGTCTTTAATTGATTTTTTTTATTTGGTATTTGGGTAAGTGATCAGGGAAAAAGCGTCCAATGTGATTTCTCTGACAGGATAAGAATTGCTAACCCAAAATATCCAAAACAATGAATCCAAAATTACTCTTATTGCTGGCAGGGATGTCTCTAAGTGCCTTTCCCTCGGCCCAAGCACTGACCAGTAACACTGGTCCGAAACCTGAACTGACCGTCAATCTGCTACGGAAAGAAAAAAGCATTTCCGGAGTGGTGAAAGATGCCTCGGACGGCCAGACTATCCCGGGGGTCAATATTATGGTCAAAGGGACACAAAACGGTACGGTTACCGATTTGGACGGGGCTTTTCAGCTTTCCTTAGAGGATAATGCTGCTACACTGGTGGTTTCTTTTGTGGGCTATCTGTCGCAGGAAGTCTCCCTAGGCAACCAGTCTTACCTTGATATTTACTTGGAACAGGATGTTCAAAGTCTGGACGAGGTAGTTGTGGTAGGCTATGGCACCACCAAAAAACGGGACCTGACCGGGGCCGTCAATCGCGTGGGTGAGGAATCTTTTAACAAAGGTGTCAATGTCTCCCCTGATCAATTGATCCAAGGAAAAGTAGCCGGTGTGGATATCGTCAATAACAGTGGCGCTCCGGGAGGGGAAGTGACCTTTCGTATCCGTGGAAATTCATCGGTAAGATCCGGTAACCAGCCCCTTTTTGTGGTGGACGGTGTGCCTTTGGATGGCCGTAATACCAAGCCCGGTGCCACGGCCGGGGAATTGGGAAGCACCGAAGGTTCCAATCCCTTGAACTTTATCAATCCCAATGATATCGAATCCATCGATGTGCTGAAAGATGCCTCTGCTACGGCCATTTATGGTTCACGCGGTGCCAACGGGGTGGTGATCATCACCACCAAAAAAGGCAAATCGGGGGCACCCTCGGTAAACTTGGACTTAAGTTCCGGTGTCAGCACCATTGCCCGTCGTCCTGATATCATGGATGCCGATACTTACAGAAGGGCCTTGGCCCATCGGGGAACAGAAGAAAATAATGGAGGTGCCTCAGTGAATGCTTTTGATGAAATTACCCAAACGGCCATGACCAATATGCTGAACCTCAGCATCAGCGGTGGTGGGGACCGTAATAATTACCGGCTTTCATTGGGCTATCATGACCAGGAGGGAATCATTAAGGAAAGCGGCCTGACCAAATACACGGCCAACTATACCTCCAGCTATCGCTTGCTTCCTGATGATCGGTTGAAACTGGACATCAGTGTGATCGCCTCCAATACTGCTGAAGAAGGCGCTCCGGTAGCGGAGGACTCCAATGTAAACGGAAGTTTGATCGGGAATGCCATCGAGTGGAACCCTACCGTTCCTTTCCGGGATGCCAACGGGAATTTTATCCAGCGGATGTATAACCAGGCAGGCAATGAGGTGGATGGTCTGCCTACCAATCCGGCAGCCTTGATCGCTTATTATAATGACAAAAGTAATATTACCAATATCCTAGGGAGCTTTGCGGCCACTTATCAAATTATTGAAGGGCTGGACTACCGCTTCAGCTTAGGGGTCAACCATTCCAAAGGCAACCGGCAAGTGGATACCTCCGGGGATTTGTTTCTGAGTACCATCACGGATTTGGGCTTAGCAGTGGTCAATTCTTCCGCGCTTACCAGCCGGACCTTGACGCATACCCTGAATTATCAAAAGGAATGGGAAAACCTCAGGATCAATGCACTGGCGGGCTATGAATTCCAGGATTACAAGAGCTATGTCAGTAATATTACGGCCAGGGGCTTTACCAATTTTGACCTCTTGGGTTCGGATATTTTACAAAATCCTTCCCGTGACAATGTGGGGGTGAGTAGCTTCAGGGATCCTACCAACCAACTTCAGTCGGTTTTTGGACGGTTAAACATGAGTTTCATGGATAAATTCCTGATCACCGGTACCATGAGGGCTGACGGTTCCACAAGATTTGGGGAGAACAACAAATACGGCTATTTCCCCTCCTTCGCAGGAGCTTGGGTCCTGAGCGAGGAGGGATTTATGAAAGGGAGTTCTTTGGTGGATAACCTGAAATTGCGATTGGGCTGGGGTAAAACGGGTAATCAGGAATTTCCTGCCGGAGCCTCTCAGGAAAGATACGCTTTTGGCAACCAGCAGATTTCACTGGTCAATGTGGCCAATCCCGATTTGAAATGGGAAACGACAGAGACCGTCAATATCGGGGTGGACTTTTCACTGTTCCGCTCTAAGCTAATGGGCTCCTTGGAATATTTTGACAAAGCAACCACCGACCTTTTGTTTCAGTTACCCACCATTCAGCCTGCTCCTGCAGCACAGTTTTGGACCAATATTCCTGCCACTGTCAAAAATAAAGGGGTGGAGCTGATGTTAAGCACGGTAGTGATGGAATCAGACAAACTGATGTGGGAAATAGGAGCAAATGCCACCTATCTCAACAACCAATTGACCGATTATGAAGGTGCCCCGGTGCTGACCGGACAGATCAACGGAAACGGTCTGGGGGGAGGTTCCAATTCCCAGCAGCTGGTGAACGATCAGCCGTTGAACGTATTCAGGATGTTGGTATTTGAAGGCTTTGATGAGAATGGATCTGCCCAATATTCCGATCAGGAGATGTTCGTAGGAAACCCCAATCCCGATGTACTCTTAGGGTTCAATACCCGCTTAAACTATGGGAAATTAGGTTTCAACATGAGCATGAACGGGGCCCTTGGCCATCAGGTATACAACAATACCGCCAATGCCTATCTGACGGCGGCCAACTTTGGTCTGGGAAGAAATTCCTCTTCTGAGATCGGTTTGGGCAGCGAAAACCTGGGCAATGCCAATGTGGTTTCTACCCGGTTTTTGGAAGATGCCGATTTCCTAAGGCTTCAAAATGCCACGGTAACCTATGATGTAGGGGCCATAGGCAATGTTTTGAGCGGTCTCAGGCTGTCACTTACCGGGCAAAATCTCTTCTTGATCACCGATTACAGCGGATTTGATCCAGAGGTCAATACCAACCGTGCCGTAGGGGGAGTGCCATCCTTTGGAATAGAGTACGCTCCGTATCCTGCTGCCAGAACCTTTATGTTAGGCGTGAGTGCATCCTTCTAACCCAAAATATCCAAAAACATGAAAAAATTATCATTAGTATATACACTGGCCTTGGCTTCCCTCTTTTCCTGTACGGACCTGGAAGAAGACCTGAATTCCAATTTGCCAAAGGACAAGGCAGAGGCATTTCTAAAAGCAAACGTGGATTTTTCCTCCTTGATGGAAACCGTTTACCGTGACTTTGACAGCCGGTACATACAGCATGCCGGTTGTGTTTGGTTGTTCCAGGAAATTTCGGCGGATGCGGCGGTAGTGCCTTCGCGTCCATCGGGATGGGACAATGGCGGAGTTTACCGGCAGCTGCATACCCATACCTGGGTGCCCACCAATCCTTATATATCCTCCCTTTGGAGGGGGCTGAACAAAGGGATTTTTGATGCCACCAATGTGCTTTCTTTTGAGCCCAATCAGGCATTGGCCGCTGAGGCCAGGTTTCTAAGGGCCTTCTTTATGTATTCGGTTTTGGACTTGTTTGATCAGGTGCCCTTTAGGGAGCCCGGGGACAATCTCCTTGAGCCGTCAACAGTTCTCCGCGGTGTGGAGGCAGCGGATTTTATCATCCAGGAAGTAGAAGAGGTTTTGCCAGACCTACCTGCCAGTGGTCCCGCCTACAGGGCTTCGCAAAATGCTGCCAGGGGCTTATTGGCCAAGCTTTATTTGAACCGGGCGGTTTATGAGAACAGGGAAAATCCCCAGTTTTCTTCTGCTGACATGGACAAAGTAATTGCCAATGTGGACGCTATACAGGGTAAAAGCCTTGATTTTTACTGGGACAGTTTTGAGCCCGACAATAATAATGCTTCTTCCGAACTGGTATTTACCATTGAAGGAAATGGCGGTGTACGCTCGCATTCGTTGTGGGTTTGGTGGCATGCCATTTTCCCTACGGAAATGACCTTGCCCAATGGTGGTGGCTGGAACGGTTTCTGTTCGACTCCTGAAGTTTACGATCTTTTTGAGGAAAGTGATGTGCGCAGGTATTATGAGCACCCGATAACCAAAGCCCGGGGGTACAATGCGGGCTTCTTGGCCGGACAGCAGTACAATGCAAACGGAGATCCCATCCCCAATGTAGTCTTCACCAAAGAAGTGCCGACCATTGTAGGGGCAACGCTCTGGAACGGTTACCGACCGGTGAAATATATACCGGATTATGAAAACAAAGGAGCTGCCAATAATGATATTGTTTTGCTGCGCTATGCGGATTTACTGTTGATGAAAGCCGAGGCGCTTTGGCGAAATGGTAATTCCAACCCTGCATTGGAAATTGTCAATGAGGTGAGGGAAAGAAACAATATTGGCCCATTGGGCAGTGTGGATGCTGAGGTGCTGCTGGACGAACGGGGTAGAGAGCTGTTCTGGGAAGGACATAGAAGACAGGATATGGTCCGCTTTGGAAAATTTCTAGGGGCTTGGACCTTGAAGGAACCTTCTACGGCCAAATACCTTATTTTCCCTATTCCTCCTGCGGATGTACTTTCCAATCCAAACCTGGAGCAAAATCCAGGGTTTGAGTAAATAAGAAACTCAGGTTGGGGCTGGGTGCAGATTGCCCCGGCCCAACCTGGTTTTACCCTGAGAGAACAGGATAGTAATCAGGTCTCTCCAAATTAATATTGATAATTAGATCATGAAACAAACGAATTACCAGCTTTTTGACTTTTTGGATTTCGATCCTGATTTGGAGGGGAAATCTGCCCAAAGCCGTCTATGGAGGGCGGGAAAGCCTGTTGCAATTAAGCAGGATGGCCTGGGGCTGCGGATTACGGTTCCCTTTATCTGCCAAAAGCTTTCCAATGATATTGCTCCAGACCCCACGGGGGAGCTACTGAATTTTGACTTGGTCCTTAGGGCTTTTGGCGAAAAGATCCTGCGGATTTCAGCGGAAATGGGCAAGAAGGCCAAAAACGACTCTCCCATGCTGGAATTTGCGGATGATCTGGTGGAAACGGCCTTGGACTTCGAAAAACAGGAGACAAAGTGGGTAATCCGTGATGAACAGCAAAGGGTACGTGCGGAAATAGACCTTTCAGATCCGGCAATTGATCATTGGAGTGACCTGTTACCGGCGCCAGAGGGAGCTTTTCAGGCCACATTTTATCCTGATGGAGAAAAGCCTGTCAGTATCAATGGCTATGACCAGTTTTTTCCGGCTCGCCCGGATGCCATGGGACTGGCCATGATCACGGAGGAGGATATTCCCCAAAGAGCAACGATGTCATTTCATGCGAGACCCAACGAAAAATTCGTGGGCACCGGAGAGCGTTTTGCCAAAATGGACCTTTCAGGACATACTTTCCAGCTGAAAAACCAGGATGGGCAGGGAGTTAACAATAGAAGAACCTACAAAAATATTCCCTTTTACCTTTCCAGTGAATTGTATGGGGTGTTTATGCACACCAGTGCATACGGTAAAATTTCCCTGGCAGACCATTCCACGCGTTCAGTCCAGCTTTTGGTGGAAGAACCGCTCTTGGATGTATTTTTGATCGGTGGAGAAAACCCGGAGGAGATCTTGTTCCATTACCGTAGGTTGACCGGTTTCCCTGCCATGCCTCCTTTATGGAGCTTTGGGGTTTGGATGAGCCGGATGACGTATTTTTCGGCCGAGGAAGTGGAAGAAATCTGTGACCGATTGAGGGCAGAGGATTTTCCCTGCGATGTTATTCACCTCGATACCGGCTGGTTTAAAACCGACTGGCTTTGTGAGTGGAAGTTTAATCCAGAGAGATTCCCCACTCCAAAGGGTTTTATACAAAAATTAAAAAGACAGGGGTATCGGGTAAGCTTATGGCAAATGCCTTATATCGCGTCCGAAGCAGAACAGCATGAAGAGGCCAAGGCCAATAATTATATAGGTCCACTCAAAGAGACCAAGGCCCAAGGAGGTTCGAATTTCAGTGCCCTTGATTATGCAGGGACCATAGATTTTACATACAAGCCTGCAGTGGATTGGTACAAGGGACTGTTGAGAAATCTGCTTGAAATGGGGGTAACCTGTATCAAAACCGATTTCGGAGAAGAGATCCATTTGGATGCCCATTATCATAACATGCCGGCCGAATCCCTCAATAACCTGTATGCCCTGCTTTACCAAAAGGCAGCCTTTGAGGTGACCAAAGAGGTGGCCGGAGAGGGCATTGTGTGGGCAAGAGCAGGCTGGGCAGGCTGTCAGCGCTATCCTCTCCACTGGGGAGGTGATGCAGCTGCCAGTTGGGACGGAATGGCCGGATCGCTGAAAGGAGGGCTTCACCTTGGATTGTCGGGGTTTGGCTTTTGGAGCCATGATGTTCCGGGTTTCCATGGGGTGCCGAACTTTATGAATTCGGTCATCCCGGATGATCTTTATGTGCGATGGACGCAGTTTGGGGTGTTTACCTCACATATCCGCTATCACGGTACTTCCAAGCGGGAGCCTTATTATTATCCCAATATTGCGGACACTGTCCGGAAATGGTGGAAGCTGCGCTATGCCTTGCTTCCCTATATCCTGGAAGAAAGCCAAAAAGCGACGCAGTCGGGCATGCCCGTATTGCGGGCCATGTTGCTCCATTACCCCAATGATCCCATGTGTTGGCACTTGGACGACCAATACTTCTTTGGAGAGGCCTTTTTGGTGGCACCGGTGATGAACAGCGAAAACCATCGGGAGGTATACCTTCCTGAAGGAAACTGGGTGAATTTCTTTACCGGGGAAAAACAAAGAGGCAAGCAGTGGATAAAAATGAAAGATATACCCCTTGAAGAAATGCCCGTTTGGGTGAAGGAAGGGGCGTCGATCCCCATCTATCCTGACGCTATCCAATGCACAGACCAAATGAACAGGGAGCATTCCTTGGAGTTGGAGATTGGAAGCTCATTCAAAGGGATCTGGAATGTAATATTCAGCCCCGTATCTCTTTTATAAGGATTCAGGCCATTAGTGCAGGTTGGGAAAAGAGCCACAAGCTGAAATTTGAGGTCCACCATCCCTATAGCGATGCGGGATGGTTGGGAAACTATGAAAAGCATTTAATGGAATACAGAAGACTGTCGAATGTCTTGTGTCTTTCATCTAACATCTATAAAAAATGACAAAGGAAGGAAAGCTTAGGTTAGGGATTTTGGGTCTGGGAGAGGGCCGCAGTACGATCTCGGCAGCATTGAACAGCAAGAAAATTGAGCTTGTACAGGTCTGTGACCGCAATGAGGAAGTGTGTAAAAAGAGAGCAAAGGAATTTGATTTTTATCAGTATACCACCCGATATGAGGACATGCTGGAAAATCCGGAGATCGATGCCATAGGGATCTATACCCCGGATAAGTTGCATGCGACCCATATCAAAATGGCCATGGAGCATGGAAAGCACGTGGTGTGCACCAAACCTTTGTTGGACGATTTGCAGGATGCCAAGGAGCTGATCGACCTTCAGCGCAAGACCGGTAAGCGCTTGTTCGTGGGACAGAGCAGTAGGTTCTTTGAGCCCATGAAGCGTCAGCGGGCGGATTTTGAGAAAGGCCTTATCGGTGAACTGATCACCATGGAAGCATATTACCATGCCGATCACCGCTGGTTTTTGGAAAAGCCCTGGGCCTTGGAATCTTCCTTCAAATGGCTTTATGGAGGATTGAGCCACCCGGTGGATTTTATCCGTTGGTACTTGCCGGAGATAGAGGAGGTGATGGGCTATGGCATGCTCAGCGCCAACGGCCAAAAAGGGGGACTGAAGAATGCGGATACCATGCATTTTATTTATAAAGCAAAGGATGGAAGAATAGCCCGGGTTTCCGGTGCCTATTCCGGTCCGGTGCAGCCCGCTATGAGGGACAGTGAGATGAGCTGTATACTTCGGGGCACGGACGGCAGCAGCCAAGGGGACTATATGGAACTGAGGTATGCGATCACCGACAGCACGGGAGAAGAGCAGGTGGTGACCTGGGAACACAAGTCAAAGCATTATTTCCGCTTTGAAGGCAAAAGCCACCATGCCGGGGAGTACAATAACTATTTGGAGCACTTTGCCGACAGCATCAATTATGATTTTGTGGCTTTCCCAGACCTGATTGAAGGGATAGGGACGATAGCATTGTTGAAAACCATGGAGAAAAGTCTGCTTTCCGGTAAGCCCGAAAAGGTAGCGGATGTGATGGAGGAATACGATCTGGAAAGTTATCTGAAGCGCGGAGTGGAAGTATAGAGGGGATTGGGATGGTAAATCCTTTAGTTAATAGGGGTGTAGTTGCAAACTACACCCGGCAGAAGCAATTGCTTCGATGCTTCGATGCTTCGATGCTTCGACGGGCTCAGCAACCCCAGGCTCAGCAACCCAGGCTCAGCAACCTTAGGCTCAGCAACACCAGGTTCAGCAAGCCCAGTTCAGCAACCTCGAGTTCAAAGTCCAGACATTCACCATGTCGAATGAAACGCATAGAACAAACAATTAACCAATAAACAATAATAACCTAAAAAACATGAAAACTGTATTGACAAACGAGCAATTGGAGCAGTTCAAGGAGGACGGCTTTTGCATTGTGAAAAATGTAATCCCACAGGAACTTTTGGAGCGTCTCCGGGAAGAATGCCAGCGCTTTATGAAGGAGAAGGATGATGAGATGGATCGCAAAGGTGTGGAGGTCGATGAAATCAACCACAAAGGGAAGCGCTACTTTATCGCTTTGCGGTACAAGGACAGTGAGACCATGCAGGACCTGATCTTCAGCGAACAGATGGAGGAAATCACCAGGAAGGTGCTTGGAGAGGATGTTTATCTTTTCTTGGAGCAGTTTGTGGTCAAGGCAGCGGATAAGGGGATGACCTTCAGCTGGCACCAGGATTCTGGCTACCTGGATTTTGAGCATAAGCCTTATTTGTCCGTTTGGTGTCCCCTGGACGATGTGACCGAGGAAAATGGAACAGTTTATCTTTTGCCTTATAAGGATGCCGGTACTAAAAATCGCATCGATCATGAACTACAGGAAGGTACTAATGATAAAATAGGCTATTTTGGGGATAATCCAGGGGTGCCGGCGATCTTGAAAGCTGGTGATGTGGCCCTGTTTTCCAGTACCTGTTTCCACCGCAGTGGCTCCAATACCACGGGTAAATCCAGGAGGGTCTTGTTACTGCAGTATTCCGCCGAGCCTATCTTGAAAGAAGGAGGAGAGCCCTTATATTGGGCAGAGCCTTTTATAGAGAAAGGTGAACGCAAAAAAGAAGTACCGGCTTAGCATATTGGAATCGTCATTGCAAGAGAAGCAATCTCGTCTATCGCATGTGAGATTGCTTCACTACGTTCGCAATGACGTGGTGAAACTGTCATCACGTATGGAGTTATTGCGCAATGAAGCGATCCCAGCTTTGGAAGTAGAGATTGTTTAGCTTTTCCGTCATTGAGATAAGTCAAGGCGGAGAAGCTATTCCGGCTACCGAAGACTAGACTGCTTCGTTTTGCCTCCCCGCCCAGTCTGCTAGGTAGGCTACAATTGAAAGGAAACGTCACTGCGAGGAGGTACGACGCGGCAGTCTCGCTTTAATGATAGGAGATTGCCTGCCCTCCGAGAGGCGGGCTTCACTAAGTTCGCAATGACGAAGAGAAGTTACAACTGTCATTCTACTCCTTTACTTTTAAGAAAATATTAATTTCTCGCAGTGACGATTAACTTTAGGACCAACTGGAAAAAATGGAAAAAGGAGGATGCATTTACATATTGACCAATAAGCGACACACGACACTTTATGTAGGTGTTACATCAAACCTTATACAAAGAATATATGAGCACAAAATGGGGAAAGACACTAAATCCTTTTCCTTTCGATACAATTTAAACCAACTAGTTTATTATGAGTCTTTTCATTCCATTGAAGAAGCCATTAATAGAGAAAAGCAAATAAAAAGCGGTAACCGTAAAAAGAAGGAGGAATTAATTAATTCGATGAATCCTGATTGGAAAGATCTATGGGATGAAATTCAAAATTGGTAATGAGTCATCTCGAACATATTTCAACAATTCATTGCAACGGACCTATAGTGAAGTGAGGCCACCTTCCGCCTGCCTTGCAGGTAGGCTAAAAGAGGTAGCCAATCTTTTGCTCTAAAACGAGATTGCTTCACTACGTTCGCAATGACGGTTAAATCATAAATTTAAGAAGCACTCCAAAAAATTATCATGGAAATTCATGAAATATTACAGCCACTGGATTTTGCGGTGGTCGGTTTGTACCTCGTTACGTTGATCGGCATAGGTTACTGGGTCAGTTTCAGAAAGAAACGGGCCAGTGATGAAAACCTGTTTTTGGCCGGCAATTCCCTGGGGTGGCCCAGCATAGGCTTTACCATGTGGGGAACCAATGTAGGCCCATCCATGCTGATCGCCTCGGCAAGTATAGGATATACCACCGGGGTGGTGGCCGGTAATTTTGCCTGGTACGCTTTTATCTTTATTTTTTTGCTAGCGGTGGTGTTTGCTCCGCGGTATTTGGGGGCAAGGGTACAGACCTTGCCGGAGTTTATGGGAAAACGTTTCGGGGACTCCACCCAAAATATATTGGCCTGGTACACCATTGTGACGGTATTGGTCAGTTGGTTGTCGCTTACCCTGTTTGCAGGAGGCATATTGGTACGGCAGATGCTTGACCTGCCGCTTTGGCTTTCTGTACTGCTTTTATTGTTGATTGCCTCCTTTTTCACCATTGCCGGTGGTCTAAAGGCAATTGCCTATACGAATGTATTCCAGATGGTCTTGTTGATCCTGGTTTCTCTGGCACTGACGCTGACGGGGCTTTATCATGTTGGAGGCGTAGGTGAACTGGTGGCCAACACTCCCCCCGAATATTGGAATTTGCTCCTTCCGGCAGAGGATCCCAATTATCCCTGGATAGCCATTGCATTGGGATATCCCGTGATGGGGGTTTGGTTTTGGTGCACGGACCAATCCATGGTGCAGTCGGTCCTGGGAGCCAAAAATCTGCGGGAAGGTCAATTGGGTGCTAACTTCACCGGCTGGCTGAAAATTTTGGATGTAGCCTTGTTCATTTTGCCAGGGATCATGTGTTATGTGCTCTTCCCTGATTTGGATGATCCTGATGAAGCTTATATGACCATGGTGACCAAACTGTTTCCAGTGGGCATGACCGGCTTGGTCATGGCGGTGCTGATCGCTGCTCTGGTGAGTACTATCGATTCGGCGTTGAATGCGCTGAGTACGGTATTTACCATGGATATTTATGTAAAGAAATACCGGCCTGATGCCAGCCAAAAACAAATAGTAAACATAGGAAGGGTAGTAACGGTTTTGGGAGCGGTGATCGCCATATTTATGACCCTGGCCATAGACAGCATCAAGGGGCTTAACCTTTTTGATGTTTTTCAATCTATTTTGGGCTTTATAGCTCCTCCGATGTCGGTGGTTTTCCTTTTTGGGGTACTTTGGAAAAAGACCACCACCAGGGTGGCCAATACCATTCTGATCTTTGGGACCATCCTCAGTATGGGGATCGGGGTACTTTATCTCTGGGTTTTCCCCAATGAAATCTATCATTTCTGGCCCCACTTCCTTTTGCTGTCCTTTTTCATCTTTGTTCTATTGGCAGTATTGATTGTGGTGATTTCCCTTTTGGATGGTAAAGGCAAAGCGCTTTATGTAAGTACTTTGGATTATGGAGTAATTCCAAAACTTCCGGCCAAGGTAAAGTGGCTGTGGATCGCCCTGATCATTGTGATGGTGGGGATGTATGTGGTTTTTAATGGACATTGATAGTGGGGAGTATTGAGTATAGAGTATTTAGTATTGAGTCCATCAAATACAGCTTATAGTAGCAAGATTGGAGTATCAAGTATCAAGTAGCTTGATAAAAGAATAATGAATCAAGAACAAGGATCCTATGAGGAGGTACGAAGGAGTTAGAGGGATCAAGTGTGAAGCTGATACATGGACAGGAAATCAAATCAAAAGAATTGTCCCGTCAGTCAAAAGTCTACCACTTTAGGTCGGTTGACAGAGCACAGGCCTTCCCCCTATAGGTGGCTAGGGGGCGGGGAGTCGGTTTGATCCGAGTACTGCAACCAGACGCGATAAGTATTTAGCCAATTCAATAAAGTCTGTAGTAGTAGGATTGGAGTATCAAGTAGCTGGATAAAAGAATCAAGAACAAGGATCCCAATGAGGAGGTACGAAGGAGTTAGAGGGATCAAGTATGAAGCTGATGCTTGGACAGGAAATCAAATCAAAAGAATTGTCCCGTCAGTCAAAAAGTCTACCACTTTAGGTCGGTTGACAGAGCACAGGCCTTCCCCCTATAGGGGGCTAGGGGGTGTGCGAGGGGGCGGGTTGTATCAAGGGTGCCCCCAGGTACGATGGGTATTGAGCCTGTCCAGTACAGCCTGTAGTATCAAGATTGAAGTATCAAGTAGCTAGATAAAATAATCAAGAATAAAGAGCAAAGAGTGCTTAACGTGTTATAAGTAGTGTCGAGGCTCCATACTCAATACTCAAGACTAACTACTCAATACTAAAAGCACGGGACTGTGCAGGATAGAGAACCGAAAAGATTCCTTCATTTTGTAAAAGGAATAACTATTTGGGATTGTAAACAATAAACCTTTAATGATGAACCGAAAATTTTATCATAGTTTTTTGCTGTTGGTGCTCTGTATGCTGTCTTCTTTCAGCTACGCACAAAATAGCAGCTCCAAAGCTACCTGGATCTGGTATCCGGGAGATTACGAAATTTGGCTGAGCAATAAGATGCAGGCCAGAAGGACGGAGCGGGGTGCTTTTTTGCCTCCCTTATGGCGCTATTACAGTCCTTATGCTTTGGTGACTTTTAGAAAGGAATTTGATCTGCCTGCAGAAGACGAGGTTTCCATTTATACAGAAGGACAATTCAAACTGCAAATTGATGGACAACAGGTTCATGGAAATCCTAAAAAGGTGAAGATCCCTGCTGGAAAGCACAGCATGGTGATCAAGGTGTATAACCAGGAACGGGTGCCTGCAGTTTTTATTCAGGGAAAAAACCTGGTCACCGATGATAGTTGGAAAGTGACCTTTGAAGATAAAGAATGGATAGACGAAACCGGGAAGGCTTCTGACCAGTCAGGTACCAATTGGGAAGCGGTGGGAAGCTGGAATTTTGATAGCCCTGAAACACTTCCTTCCGAATTCAGACTTTCGACCACCCCTCAGTATGCACAGGAGGTGAAAGCCGCTGGAGAGGGGGAGTTGGTGGATTTTGGTCGGGAAACCTTTGGTTACATCAAGTTCCATGGGCTGGAAGGGGAAGGCAAGCTTTCTATTTACTATGGGGAATCCGAAGAGGAGGCCATGGACAGTGCCTATTGTGAAACACTGGATCATGTGATCTTGGACGGCAGCCAAGCTGCCGAGCATACGCTGGAGAATTCCAAAGCCTTCCGCTATGTGCAGATCCAGCATGATGCCGGTGTCAGTTATGATTCGGTTTCCATGTTGTATGAATACTTGCCCGTGGAATACCGCGGTGAGTGGAACAGCTCTGATGAGCTGCTGAACGAGATTTGGGATGTATCGGCATATACCATGCACCTGAATACCCGTGAGTTCTTTCTGGACGGTATCAAGCGTGACCGCTGGATCTGGTCGGGGGATGCTTATCAGAGTTACCTGATGAATTATTACCTGTTTTTCGACAATGCCTCCGTCCGCAGGACACTGTTGGCCCTGAGAGGAAAGGATCCTGTCTCCAGCCATATGAATACCATTATGGATTATTCATTTTATTGGTTTGTGGGTATCTACGACTACTACCTGTACTCCGGGGATGCTGAGTTTATCAAGAACTTCTATCCGCGTATGGTCAGCATGATGGATTTTTGTTTGGAGCGCCGCAATGCAAACGGTATGATGGAAGGCCTGCCGGGCGACTGGATTTTCATTGACTGGGCGGATGGACTGAGCAAGCAGGGAGAAGTGAGTTTTGAGCAGATGCTATTGGCCAGAAGCCTGGAAGCGATGGCTGTCAGTGCAGAAATTGCGGGAGATAAGGAAGGCCAGGCCAACTACCAAAGAATGGCCGATGAGATGAAGAAAAAACTATTTGAGGTCTTTTGGTCGGAGGACCGTGAAGCGATCATGCACCAAAGGGTGGATGGTAAGGTGTTGGACAATGTGACCCGCTACGCCAATATGTTCGGGATTTTCTTCGATTACTTTTCCGAGGAGCAAAAACAGGCTGTGAAACAGTCGGTACTTCTGAACGATGAGGTGCAGCAGATAACGACTCCCTATATGCGTTTTTATGAACTGGAGGCCCTTTGCGCCATGGGCGAGCAGGAATTTGTGCTGGATGAAATCCGGGACTACTGGGGCGACATGCTGGATCTGGGGGCTACTTCCTTCTGGGAGAAATATGATCCAAAAGAATCTGGTGAAGAGCATCTGGCCATGTACGGGAGGCCTTATGGGAAAAGCCTTTGCCATGCCTGGGGTGCCAGCCCGATTTACCTGTTCGGGAAGTACTATTTAGGTGTAAAACCGCTGACCGAGGGATATAAAATGTATGAAATCAGCCCCGCTTTGGGAGGATTGGAATGGATGGAAGGCAAAGTGCCAACACCTGAGGGAGAGATCGAAGTGCATTGCTCGACCAAAGAAATCAAGGTTTCAGCTGACCAAGGCCAGGGCGTTTTGAGGTTTAAAAGCAAGTCTAAGCCCAAGAGCAGCCAAGGAACTATCAAGGAAGTGGGAGACAATGAATATGAGTTGGCCTTAGAGGCAGGAATGGAATATGTGGTGAAGTACAAGGCGCTTTAATGGTCCACGGATTAACACAGATTGATACAGATGGTTATAGGAATTCGTAAATCCTCGTTACAAACGAGGATCAGTGAGATGGTTTACGCATTAGCACGAATGATAAAGGGGATATAAAAGATATCTGGATTTATCCTATTTATCAGTGGATAAAAAACTAAGAATAATTAGAAATACAATATAATGATCAAATCAAAAAGCATTCATCAACTTTTTCTGGGCCTGGCAGCCTTGTTTTCAGCTTCACAGTTAAGTGCTCAGGAAACGGAGAAACAATACCTTTCCGGTACAGGCTATCAGGATACCAAGGAATGGGAATTTATGGTGTCGGGAGGTAGGAAAGGTGGAGAATGGAGCACGATCAATGTGCCTTCAGTTTGGGAACAGGAAGGCTATGGCAAATACCAGTACGGTATCAAATTTTATGGCAAGCCTTTTCCAGACGGCATCGCCGATGAGGTAGGCCATTACAAATACACTTTTGAAGTGCCCCAGGAATGGGAAAACAAGATCGTAAGGATTGTTTTTGATGGTTCCATGACCGATACAGAAGTGAGGATCAACGGACGATCGGCCGGGAACAAGCATCAGGGAGCTTTTTACCGCTTCAAATACGATATCACAGACCTCCTCAAATATGGCAAGGAGAATTTGTTGGAGGTGACAGTGAGCAAGGAATCAGAGAACGCTAGCGTCAACCTGGCCGAAAGAAGGGCTGACTACTGGAACTTTGGCGGGATTTTCCGCCCGGTATTCTTGGAAGCTTTTCCTGCCAAGTTTATCGATCGTACTGCCGTGGATGCCCAGGCCGATGGAAGCTTTCTTGCGGAAGTTTATCTGGGCAGTGCTAATAATGGGGACCTTAAAGTGGTCGCTAAGCTTACCGACGAAAACGGAAAAGCCATTGGAAAGCCATTAGAAGGCGTTTTTACCGCAGGAGGTGATAAAGCGGTGCTTGAAGGAGCCTTTGAAGGGGTGGACTTGTGGACTGCCGAAACTCCCAACCTTTATCATATTGAGTTTTCACTCTTTGACGGGGATCAACTGGTCCATCAGACCAAAGACCGTTTTGGTTTCAGGACCATTGAGCTGAAGGCCAGTGATGGTATCTATATCAACGGGCAGCGGGTACTGATGAAAGGGGTGAACAAGCACAGTTTCTGGCCGGAATCCGGCAGGACTTTGAACAAAGAGCTGAACTATGCCTCTGCCAGGCTGATCAAGGAAATGAACATGAATGCGGTAAGGCTTTCGCACTATCCTTCGGATCCGGAATTTTTGGATGCCTGTGACGAATTGGGATTGTATGTATTGCATGAGCTGGGGGGCTGGCATGGCCATTATGATGAAAACATCGGGATGAAGCTGGTGGAATCGCTGGTGACCCGGGATGTAAACCACCCCAGTGTGATTTTCTGGGACAATGGTAACGAGGGAGGCTGGAACACCGAATTGGATGATGAGTTTGCCAAATGGGACCCGCAGAACCGGCCTGTTTTGCACCCGCAGCAATTGCTGAGTGGGATAGAGTCCATGCATTACCGTTCTTATGGGGAGACACAGGAATACTTTAGGGGCGATTATATTTTCATGCCCACGGAGTTTTTGCACGGCCTGTATGACGGTGGTCACGGGGCTGGACTTCACGATTATTGGGAGATGATGAGAAATCATCCTCGAAGTGGGGGCGGTTTCCTATGGGTTTTTGCCGATGAGGGGATTGCTAGAACTGATCAAGATGGGAGAATTGATAACCAAGGAAATTACGGAGCAGATGGTATTGTAGGCCCGCATCATGAAAAGGAAGGAAGCTTCTTTACGGTGAAGGAAGTTTGGTCACCGGTCATGGTGATGCAGGAGGACAGGATCAGTGCTGACTTTGATGGAGTCTTGAAAGTGGAAAACCGATATGATTTTACCAATCTGAACGAATGTACTTTTGAATGGTCTTTAGGGGACTTTTATGCTCCAGAGGAGAGTAGAAGCGGCCATAAGGCCATCAAGTCCGGTCAGTTTAAGGGACCGGATGTGGCACCCCATGAAACCGGAAGCATACAAATTCCTTTACAGGGAAATTGGCAGGAAGCGGACGTACTTTATGTAACGGCTAAAAATCCGGAGGGAGAGGAGCTCTGGACCTGGCATTTTACCTGGGAAAAGGAAAGACAATATTTGACCGCCGGAAAGGGAGAGGTACAGCTGGAGGAATCTTCTACTGCTTATACGGTCACTTCCGGAAAACTAGAACTGGTATTCAACCGGGAAAGCGGAAAAATTGCCTCAGTAAAAGAAGCAGGAAAAACCATTTCCTTTAATGGAGGTCCTCGCTTTGTTGCAGCAAGGAGGGGTGACCGTACTTTAGATGGAACGGTAGATCCGGAGTTTGAAAAAGGTATGGACCGGGTTTATAAGGAAATCCAGTTGGAGCAGGTGCTGAGAGGAATCACAGCAGAAAAAGCTGGGGAAAATATCCTGATCACCGCCAAGTACTTTGGCCCCATGCAGGAAGTCGTATGGACCGTTCAGCCGGGCGGATTGCTGCAGTTGGACTATGCTTATGCATACAATGGGGTGGTAGAACTGATGGGGGTGTCCTTTGATTACCCTGAGCAAAATGTCCGGTCCATCCGTTGGTTGGGAGAAGGGCCTTACCGGGTGTGGCAAAACCGTATCCACGGAACCACACTGGACATCTGGGGCAATGACTACAATGACCCTATTCCGGGAGAGTCCTTTACTTATCCTGAGTTTAAAGGGTATTTCAATGATTGGCACTGGGCGGCTTTCCAGACCAGTGAGGGAGAGATCTTTATGGCCAATGAGCAGCCGGACAATTATCTGGGAGTGTATTCCCCAAGAGATGGAAGGGATGCCCTTTTGTACACCTTGCCACAGACGGGCCTTGCGGTATTTGATGTGATCCCGGGAGTGAGGAATAAGGTAAATGCCACCGATTTGGTGGGGCCATCCTCCCAGCCCAAATGGGTCAGCGGACCGAAGAAAGGCCGGGTTTATTTTAAGTTTAAAGCGAAGTGATCGTCCACGAATTACACGAATTTCCACTAATTATTAATTCGTGCTAATCCGTGAAATTCGTGGACAAAATTTTACGCCAATAAAACAACATTCTAATGATCAAAAACACCAATGACGGAACGAATGCAGCCCCTTACTTGAGGGTGGATATGAATTATGGAGGCTGCAGTGATTTGCCGGCCTTTTCCATTGGCCCCAAAGGAGACGATAAGGAGAAGCATGAGGCCATCAAGCAAGCAGGCTTCAAAGGCATTCAGGATGGAGACCCTGCTCTTTGCGGAGAGCTTGGCTTGAGCCTGACCGCCCATGCACGGATGAATGAGGTGGGGGATCTGGATGATTTGGTTCCCAAATGGAAAGATGGGGGCTATAATTGTGCTACCCTGCATGTGGGCTGGGGCATGGAGTCGGATGCTGAAGTGGACCGTTTGGTAGAGTATGTGCTGAACAGTTCGGTGAAATTCGATCTTCCCATCTATATAGAAACCCACCGGGCCACCATTACCCAAGACCTTTGGAGGACGGTGGAGCTGACCAAGCGCTTTCCTGAAGTGCGGTTTAACGGGGATTTTTCCCATTGGTATACCGGACAGGAAATGGTGTATGGAGGCATTGAAAACAAGTGGGACTTTATCCAGCCGGTATTTGACAGGGTGAGGTTTATGCATGGCCGGATCGGTAACCCCGGATGTATCCAGGTGGATATTGCCAATGGGGAAAACCAAAGCTACGTGGAACATTTCAAGGAAATGTGGACCAGGGCTTTTATGGGCTTTTTGAAATCGGCCAATCCAGGGGATTTTATCTGCTTTACTACGGAATTGCTACAGGCGGATATTTTTTACGCAAGGACAGTCAAAAATGCCAAGGGAGAAGAGCAAGAGGAGGGTGACCGCTGGCAGCAGGCTTTGCTGTATAAGGAAATCGCTGAAGGATGCTGGAAAGATGCCGTTTCCAGATTGAAGAAAATGGAGCAAAGAGCAAAGTGATGGAAAAGATATTAGATTGAGTTGTATAGAACAGTCCTCGTTGTGAACGGGGACTTTTTTCTTTTAAACCATTAATTTGATGAATGACCATTTCAACCTTAATTCCCTTCATGCCTTAATGGTTTAAATGATTTTTAAATACCCCACGGCGATCAAGTTGTTCTCAAATTTTAGCCTTATGCCATATTCGTTTCGGTGTTTTAGAATGGCGTTAGGCAAAAAAATAGCCTTAAATTTTGAAATCGGTTTGTGCCATAAAAATTGCACCAGAGGTAATTTATGATATTCAACAAGGCGTAGATTGGTACAACAATGAGCAAGATGGCGAAGGGAGGAGATTTTTAGTTGACCAGTAATTGATATTCTCAAGACTGAAGGTAAATTTTGTATTAAAAAAAATCCTAAGCCCCTGAGAAAAAACAGGTAAGTTCAGGATACATGAATAAAGTGTATCTATTACATTTGTTGCATAGGGTTTTATTAGGTTTTTAGTAGGATGGGAGGAGGTTCTTCCATCTTACTTTTTTTTAGGGGAAAAGTAAATTGTATCTCATTCAATATCGCCACGGTTAAGGAGCTTTAATTTTTTTTTGAACCATTAAGAAGTGAAGGAACATGAAGGTAAGCGCAGCTTAATGGCCTTCCTGCCTTTATGGTTTTACCCAATCTTCCAATACGCCACGGGGCACAAGTTTTTTCAATTACCTAATCTTCCAATCCATTACATGAAAGCACAGGAAGGTAAAAAGCAGCGGTTTAGTAACTTTAACCTTATAATGAACTTTAGCAAACCACGTCCCAAGGTCTTTGGGAACGTTGATTCCCTGCACTTCTATGGAAAGAATCACAGCAACATATTATATAGAAACACCCTTTGCGGTGGAAGCGGCGGCCAAAGTGCTTGCCGGAGAACAGTCTTCAGGCACCTTTGTGGCTGTTCCGGGTGAAACAGAAGCCCTGAAACAGCGCTTTGCTGCCAGGGTGGAGGCTATCGAGGAGCTGGAAACGGTCGGTGAGCCGGCCATTCCAGGAGCCCTTTCCCAAAGCGGAAAATATCACAGGGCGATGATCCGGGTTTCCTGGTCCATTGAAAACTTCGGGTACAACTTGCCCACCATGATGTCTACCCTGCAGGGAAACCTTTATGAAATTACTCAATTCACCGGGCTGAAATTAATGGATCTGGAAGTGCCGGATTCCTTTGTGGAACATTTCCGGGGACCCCAATTTGGTGTCCAAGGGTGCAGGGAGCTGACAGGGGTAACGGCAGGGAGGCCTTTGATCGGTACCATTATTAAGCCCAGCATAGGCATGAGTCCGGAGGAAACAGCTGGCTTGGTGAAAACCTTGGCCGAGGCAGGGATTGATTTTATCAAAGACGATGAGCTGATGGGCTCCTCAGCCAACTCACCTTTTGACAAAAGGGTGGAAGCCATCATGAAGGTGATCAACACACATGCTGATAAGACTGGGAAGAAAGTGATGTATGCCTTCAATATCTCTGACGAACTGGATGCCATGCAGCGCCACTACGATAAGGTAGTGGAAAGTGGCGGAACCTGTGCCATGATGAGCATCAACAGCGTAGGACTGGCTGGGGTGAAGAAAATCTGCGACCGTGGGGAACTGGCCATCCATGCGCACCGAAATGGCTGGGGAATGCTGAACAGGCATCCCCTGTTGGGGATTGATTTTAGGGCCTATCAAAAGTTTTGGAGGCTGGCCGGTGTGGACCAGCTCCACGTAAACGGCATCCAAAACAAATTCTGGGAATCCGATGATTCGGTGGTCCGGTCGATAGAGGCTTGTTTAAGCCCCATGTTGGGCGGATATGAGGTGATGCCGGTGGTTTCTTCCGGTCAGTGGGGCGGACAGGCTCCGGAGACTTACAGGAGAACGAAAACCACAGATTTGCTGTACATGGCAGGTGGGGGCATTATGGCCCATCCTGCTGGTCCGGCAGGCGGAGTGGTAGCACTTCAGCAGGCCTGGAAAGCTGCAGTTGATGGACTTTCGGTAGAAGAGGCTGCTGGCGAATACGAGGAGTTTGGTTTGTCGGTACAAAAATTCGGAATGAAATAATGTCCAAGATCCATTCCCCTTTATTACTGGCCTATTATGGCGATGATTTTACAGGCTCTTCAGATGCGCTGGACTTCCTTAGCCGTGCAGGGGTTAAGACGGTGCTGTTTATTGCCCCGCCTACACCGGAGCAGCTGGCCAGGTATGAAGGGATCGAGGCCCTGGGCATTGCGGGTATGACCCGTTCCATGGGGCCAGTGGAAATGGAGGAAGAACTGAAAAAAGCTTTTGTGGCATTGAAAGCATCAGGGGCTTCCCAAGTGCATTATAAGGTGTGTTCCACCTTTGACTCCTCCCCGAAGATCGGGAATATAGGCAAGGCCATGGAAGTGGGAAAAGAAGTGTATGAGGCGGAATATATCTCCTTATTGGTAGCGGCCCCGGCCTTGGGGCGTTACTGTTCCTTTGGGAACCTCTTTGCCCGGATGGGAATAGGCAGCCAAGGGGAAATACACCGTTTGGACCGCCATCCGTCGATGAGCCAGCACCCGACGACACCTGCGGATGAAAGTGACCTTCGTACGCATCTGTCCAAGCAGACAGATTTAAAAGTAGGGCTGGTGGATATTTTGGAGCTGGAGGGAAATGCCATTGACCAAGCTTTGCACAGAGAGTTGGGTAAGGAGGCACAGGTAGTTTTATTTGATGCCCTTTATCCCGAGCAGATGAAAAATATCGGCAGGTTGATTGACCAGGCCGGAAAAGATAAAACACATTTTTCAGTAGGTTCTTCAGGGGTGGAAATGGCTTTGGGAGCTTACTGGAAGGAGCAGGGAAAGGTGGCCAAGGAGCCTTCCTGGACACCTCCAGGTAAAGCTGCGCCCATGCTGGTGCTTTCGGGAAGTTGTTCCCCGGTGACATCGGGACAGATCCGCTATGCTATACAGCAAGGCTTTGAAGAGGTGGGATTGGATCCTGAGAAGCTGATTGACCAGGAAACGAGCCGGGCTTTTTACCTTGAGGAAGTAGCATCAAAAATGAAGTCGGGCAGATCTGTGATCCTCCACACGGCTTTAGGGGTGGATGATCCGAGGAGGGAGAAAACCAAGAACATATTGGCAGGACAGGGAATAGCGGCAAAGGACATGTCCTCCAAGACCGCAGATTTCTTTGGTCGGGCTTTGGGGGAGATCGCCAGAAAAGTAGCTAAAGAGGTTCCTTTTAAGCGCTTGTTGATTGCAGGTGGGGATACCTCCAGTAAGGTGGCCAGGGCACTGGGCATTGAAGCCGTGGAAATGATTGCGCCATTGGTCCCCGGGGCCCCGTTATGTAAGGCCTTTGCTCCGGGATCACCCATAGATGGTATGGAAGTCAACTTTAAAGGCGGCCAAGTAGGGGCAGAGGATTACTTTGTGAGGGTGATGGAAGGGAAGGTTTAGAGAATGATGAATCATAAATGAAGAATGAAGATCGGAGACTGAAGGTTACCAGTGGACTGTGGACAGTCGACTCTGGACTTCAATAGACGGAGGGGCAGCCCTGTAACAAATAACTAATAACAGCATAACCAAATAACAAATAAATGAAAACACTAGGATTGATCCATACTTCGGCCACCTTGGTGCCGATTTTTCAGCAGTTGTGTGAAACGCATTTGCCGGAGGTAAAGGTTTTCAATATTGTGGACGACAGTTTGATCAAGGATGTGATCAGTAAGGGGAAATTGACGCCCCAGACCGCCAGAAGGGTGGTTGATTATGTGGGCTCGGCGGAAGCGGCAGGAGCAGACCAGATCATGGTGACCTGTTCTTCTATCGGGGCGGCTGTGGAGGCTGCGGCCGAACTTAGCGGTGTCCCTGTGTTGCGGGTGGATCAGCCCATGGCAGATCTGGCCATCAAAACCGGCGTAAAGATCGGCGTAGTGGCTACGCTCCCTACCACCTTGGAGCCTACCTCTGATCTGGTAAGAAGAAGGGCCAAAGTCTTGGGAAAGGATATTGTATTGACTTCGAAGCTTTGTGAAGGGGCTTTTGAAGCCTTGATGGGGGGGCAGCCAGAGAAGCATGATGAAATGGTCGCCAAAGCGCTTAAAGAACTTGCCCAGGAGGTAGATGTGATTTTGCTGGCCCAGGCTTCTATGGCCAGGGTGGTCGATACACTGGATGAGGCAGATAAGAAGGTGCCGATCGTGGCCAGTCCGCCGGAAGCGGTGAAATACCTAGCGGAAATTTTGAAGTAGCAAGTAGAAAGTATCAAGTACAAAGTATTGAGTCTTGAGAGATCCGTGTTTCCATCGGCAGTGGACTGTTGACAGTCGACCGTGGACTGTCCGAAATCTTATATTAGCAATATCTAAGTAGCTAGACGCTAGACATTAGACGCTAGACTTGAGACTGGAACAGTGCCGACTAGGAAGCCAAAAACAAAGCGTAAAGATTAAGTTTGGTCCTTGTGCCCGAGCGATTGCTTCCCCCTTTCAGGGGCTTAGCAATACTATTAAGTTAAGAGGAATAATAACCACAGATGAATACAGATAAACACAGATGGGTTATTTTACCTCTTTTAATCTGTGTTCATCCATTTAACCCGCCTGTCCGGCGAGGCAGGTCTGTGGTTAACTTATCAACATTGAGGGGGTAAGCGAGGGGATGAAGAAATAAGAGTCTTAAATCAAACCCTTATCGTCGGTGGACAGTCGACCGTGGACTGTTAACATATACAACATATAGTTCTTTCAGTAGCAGTTGGACTAAAGAGCCAAGAACAAAGCGTAAAGACAAATCGATGTCCTACTTCCGTCGGCAGTGGACCGTTGACGGTGGACTGATAGCTTAATAACTGCTTAACTAAATAACTCAATAACCGCTAACCAAATAACCCAAACCCATGCCTAAACTTCGAAAGCTTTTATTGAAAGGTGCATTAGTCATTTTGTTGGTATTTATCATTGCCCTGATAATGGGGCATACCAATATTTGGCAGGGAGCTGCGGTGGCAACTTGTGTGGCATTTGCTTTGGGCATGGGGAGCTTGGAAAAGCTGAAAGGTTACCAATACACCGCATGGATCGTGACCGCTGTGGTGGCGGGAATGGTCTATCCTGACGCTTTCTTGCATTGGGGACCGGTGGATTTGAGGAACAAGTGGCTGATTCTATTTGTGGTGCAGGCCGTAATGTTCGGCATGGGGATACAGATGAGCCTTAGGGATTTTTCCAATTTAGGGAGTACGGGAAAAGGAGTGCTGGTGGGGCTGTTGAGTCAGTTTTCCATCATGCCCTTGGTAGGTTTCACGCTGACCAAAATATTTGATTTTGACCCGGAGATCGCTGCGGGGATTATTTTGATGGGGGCCTGTTCGAGTGGGCTGGCATCCAATGTGATGGTTTACTTGGCCCGTGCCAATTTGGTGCTGTCGGTTACAGTAACGGCCATGGCCACCATGTTGGCACCGATCATGACCCCGTTTTGGATGAAAACCTTGGCAGGGACCTTGATCGATATTGAATTTCTAGGGATGATGATCAATATTGTCAAGATTGTGTTGGTGCCGATTGGAGCGGCCCTGTTGCACGATTACCTGAAAATGGCTCCTAGATCCTATAAAAACGGGGTGTATATGATAGCGGCTTTATTGGCGGTTTATTTGTTGGCACTACCTGTCGGTTTATGGGGTTTCTTTACTGAAGGCCTTAGCCCAAGGGCTTTACAATCTATGGAGATCTTCAGCTTCTTTATGGGGGCCATTGTCTTCGGGACCTTTTACCATCTGTGTACCCGCTGGGTCAGGAGATTGGACAAGTGGATGCCTTACCTGTCCATGTTTGGAATCGTGTATTTTACCACGGTGACCACCGCCGCCGGCAGGGATAACCTGTTGCAGGTGGGGGGATTGTTGTTTATAGCCTCCGTGATCCATAATGGACTGGGTTATTTCTTTGGCTATTGGTTGAGCAGGCTGTTGGGCTTGGATGTGCCCTCGGCTCGGTCCATGGCCCTGGAAGTGGGACTGCAGAATGGGGGCATGGCTTCCGGGCTTGCAGGCTCCATGGGAAAACTCGGTACCGTAGGCTTGGCTCCCGCAGTGTTCAGTCCATGGATGAATATCTCCGGTTCCATTTTGGCCAATTACTGGCGGAAAAAATCATTGAGGGAAGAGGAGATGGAGGCCGATGAAGTGACTAAGGGTTTGTCCACGAATTACACGAACTCGCCTGCTCGGCCGGCAGGTTAACACGAATTATTTGAACCATGAAGAGGTTAAGGACATGAAGGGGAAAGCAATTTCTGATTATACGCTTTTCTGCCAGTAAGAGAATTTATAGGAAGTTTAAAGGTCTCAAACAATTCCCCAAAAGAAAATTCGTGGAAATCCGTGTAATTCGTGGACTCCCTCCTCAAAATTTCTGCTACTGGCATAATTTCGTATAATCATAAAGGAATTCCTTAATTTCCTTCATGCCTTAATGGTTTCCATAATTTTTCAACCTTCCAACCTTAATACCCTTCAATCCTTAATGGTTCAATTAATCTTTCAATCTCCCATCCTCAATTATTTCAATTGCATCATTTCATCACTTTTAGCCTTTAACCTTTCAACATTACCACTTACATCACCATGATAGCACAGGAAGGTAAAAAGCAGGTGTTTTGTAATTTTAATTATTAAATACCTGAGTTCAGCAATAATTAAGGTTTAAAACGTCATTGCGATTGAAGGCCCCTGAGCTTGAGGTTCCTGAGCCTATCGAAGAGTCGAAGGGTCATAGAGAAGCAATCTCATCTCTAGTAAATGAGACTGCCACATCCTCCTTCGTCGGATTCGCAGTGACGGTATTAAATAGAAACTGAGGTTAAAATCTATGGCCTCTTGGGGCCACTTACTCTTTAGCATTATGAGAAATATCCTAAAATATACAATCGCTTTGGCGCTTGGTGTGGGTGGGTTTGCCTGCTCCAAAAATGGACATCAAGAAAGCTCCCTTGGTGAGACTTTGCCTTCGATCACCGATTCGGTGATGCAGGAAGTCTATGAGGAAATAAAGACACCGTATAAGTATGGCCTGGTGAAAGTGCCGCCCAGCAATGACCTGAAAATGGACTGTCCTAGTATCTTCCGGAAAGGGGACAAATGGTACATGACCTATTTGATCTATGGTGGCAGGGGCTATGAGACCTGGTTGGCCGAAAGTGATGATTTGCTGAACTGGGAGGATAAGGGCCGCATCATGTCCTTTTCAGATACCACCGATTGGGATATGAACCAAAAAGCGGGATACATTTCCCTGCAGGACAAAGAATGGGGAGGAAGCTATGAATTGGAAACATTCGATGACAAGTATTGGATGAGTTATTTTGGGGGCAACTCCCGCGGTTACGAAGCCGGGGTTCTGTCCATCAGCATGGCATATACAGAGCAGTCCCCCACAGAGGTACACGAATGGAGCCGCCTGGAAAAGCCAGTCCTGACGCCTACAGAAGAAGAGGCTAAGTGGTGGGACAATAGCACCATGTACAAGAATTCGGTGATCAGGGATGAAGAGGAGTTTACCGGGCACCCGTTTATCATGTATTACAATGCCCGCGGGGACAGCACCAATCCCGCCCGTGGGGCGGAAAGGATTGCCATGGCGGTATCTGACGATATGGTCAATTGGAAGCGATATGGAGAGGCGCCTTTGATCAACCACCACAAAGGGATATCGGGTGATGCCTATATCCAGCAGATGGGGGATTTGTATGTGATGTTTTACTTTGGTGCCTTTTGGCCGGATAGAGAAGGGGTTTCCGCTTACAACCGATTTGCGGTTTCCAATAACCTTATCGACTGGGTGGATTGGAAAGGGGAAGACCTGATCAGTCCCTCGGCCCCTTATGACAATCTTTTCGCCCATAAATCCTTTGTGGTCAAACATGAAGGAGTGGTGTACCATTATTATTGCGCTGTAAACAAGGACGAACAGAGGGGCATAGCAGTAGCCACTTCCAAGGACCTGGGAAGCAGTGAGCTGAATTTCCTACCATTAGATGCCAAATAAGTTGATGCATAACGTTTTTTTTACGGGCTTGATCCTGTTGATGAGTGCCCGTGCGCTGATGGCTCAAACGGTCACGGGAGAGCCAGCGGCAATACCTAAACAGCCTAAAAAGTACCATTTTGCCCCTTGGGAAGACCCATTGGTGACCAGTGTCAACCGGGAACCGGCCAGGGCTACGGCTTATTCTTACCGCAGTGCCGAGGATGCCCTGGGGGGCAACAGGGAAGAGAGCCGTATGGTCCTGCTCAATGGAGAGTGGGATTTTCATTTTGCCAGGAACCTTAAAGAAGCGCCCAAAGACTTTTACCAAAGAAAGGTTACAGGATGGGACAAAATAGAAGTGCCTTCCAACTGGGAACTTAAAGGCTATGACAAGCCTATTTATAAAAGCGCGGTCTATCCTTTTCGCCCGATCAATCCCCCCTATGTGCCGGAGGATTATAATGGGGTAGGCTCCTACCAAAGGACTTTTGAAATTTCCGATAGTTGGGAAGAGATGAACATCACCCTGCATTTTGGAGCCGTTAGCTCGGCTTTTCAGGTATGGTTAAATGGAGAGTTTGTAGGCTATGGGGAAGACAGTTTCCTGCCTTCTGAGTTCAATATCAGCCCTTATTTGAAGGCCGGGGAAAACGTGCTTTCCGTACAGGTGCTGCGTTGGAGCGATGGGGCCTATCTGGAGGATCAGGACCATTGGAGGCTCAGCGGTATACAGCGGGAGGTATTTTTGATGGCCGAGCCAAAACTGCGGATATTGGATTTTCATTATCAGACCAAACTGGATAAGAACTATAAAAACGCGGTTTTCAGCTTAAGGCCAAAGATCGAGAATCTGACCGGGGAAAGGGTGTCCGGAAGTAAGCTGAAAGTGGAATTGTATGACCAGGCGGGCAGGGCGGTTTTTTCTGAACCTATGGAAAAGGAAGTGGAGGAAATTCTCAATGAAAGCTACCCCCGTCTGGACAATGTGAAATTCGGGCTTTTTGAGGCGGAGGTAAGCAACCCCCAGCTCTGGAGTGACGAACATCCTTATTTGTACACCTTGGTGCTCAGCTTGGAGGATGCAAAAGGCCAACTTCTGGAGGCGAAAAGCTGCAAAGTCGGTTTCCGCTCCATTGAATTTTCCGAGAAGAACAGCAAGCTCCTGATCAATGGCAAGGAAACCTATATCTATGGGGTAAACCGCCATGACCACCACCCTGTTCGGGGTAAGGCCTTGACCCGAAAGGATATCGAGGAGGATGTAAAGACCATCAAGCAGTTTAATTTCAATACCATCCGTACCAGCCACTATCCGAATGATCCGTACTTCTACGAATTGTGTGACGAGTACGGCATTTTGGTCATCGATGAGGCCAACCATGAAACCCATGGTATTGGCGGCAAGTTGAGCAATGATATTCAATGGACCCATGCCTATATGGAAAGGGTGACCCGCATGGTGCAGCGGGACAAAAACCATCCAAGCATTATTTTCTGGAGCTTGGGAAATGAAGCGGGCCGCGGTCCCAACCATGCGGCCATGGCCGAGTGGGTGCATGATTTTGACATTACCCGACCGGTGCATTATGAGCCTGGACAGGGAAACCACCGCGCTGAGGGTTATATCCCTCCCGGCCATCCTGATTATCCCAAGGACCATTCCCATCGTATTCAGGTGCCATCTGACCAGCCTTATGTGGACATGGTCAGCCGTTTTTATCCGGGTTTGTTTACCCCGGATCTCCTGGTAAATCAGCAGGCGGATAAGCGTCCGATTGTATTTATAGAGTATTCCCATTCTATGGGCAACAGCACCGGAAATATGAAGGAATTGTGGGACAAGTTTCGCTCCCTGCCCCAAGTAATAGGAGGCTGTATCTGGGATTTTAAGGATCAGGGCCTGTTGAAAACCACAGAGGGTGGTGAAGAATTTTACGCCTACGGCGGTGATTTTGGGGAGGAGCTGCATGACGGAAATTTCTGCATCAATGGAATAGTGGCCTCGGATGGAAGGCCCAAAGCGGCCATCCATGAATGCAAATGGGTATACCAGCCCGTTGAGATGAGCTTGGTGGACACAACAGATTTTAAGGTCAACTTTCTGAACAGGCATGCAGATAAGTCCTTGGAGGGGTATCAATTGAATCTGGCTATTTTGGAGGATGGGAAGCCGGTGAAAAGTGTTACACTGGAGCCCTTGCAACTTGCAGCAGGGAAGGATAGCACTTTGCAGTTGAAATCCTATTTTGAGCCAAAAGAGGGTAAGGAATACCTGGCCAATATTACGTTTACGCTTCCAGAGGATAGAGTTTGGGCGGAAGAAGGGCATACCATCGCCCAGCAGCAGTTTCAGTTGCAGAAGGGAAACCATCCCCAATTTGGGCTTGCAAGTGGAGCATTGACCGTGGAAGAAAATGATGAGTTCTTGCAGGTCAAAGGAAAGGGATTTGAACTAGGCTTTGGCAAGACCAAGGGTGCTTTGAGCAGCTATAAGGTAAATGGAGAAGAGCAGCTTTTCAGTCCTTTGGTACCTTCCTTTACCCGGCCATTGACCGACAATGACCGTAAAGGCTGGAAGCCTCATGAGAAACTGAAGTACTGGTATGAAGCCAAGCCTGAACTGATCAGCTTTACCTCCAATACTTCGGATGATAAACAAATAAAGGTTCAGGCCGAATATGCCTTGACCGAGCAAAAGGCAAGTGTGAAGATAGAATATACTGTTATGGCTTCCGGAGTGGTGAAGGTGGATTATACCTTGATCCCTCTGACCGACCTGCCCAATATTCCTAAAGTGGGCATGAAGATGGGGATCAAAGGGGAATACGAACAGATCACCTGGTACGGGAAGGGACCGTTGGAAAACTATAGTGACCGTAACCATGGCTTTATGGCGGGAATTTACAGTCTTCCACTGGAGCAGTTTATGGAGCCTTATGTGATGCCACAGGAAAACGGCAACCGTACGGAGGTACGCTGGATGAAGTTGGCAGCAAACAAAGGCAAGAATGGCTTGACCATTACGGCTGACAGCCTGTTGAGCATGAGTGCCTGGCCATACACCGAGGCAATGATCAATGAGGCCAAGCATACTTTTGAACTGAAGGATGCCGGTTTTATTACCGTGAACATCGATCTGGTACAGATGGGCGTGGGCGGCAATGACAGCTGGTCAGAAGTGGCCCAGCCCTTGGAACAGTATCAGGTGAAGGCAAAGCCTTATCGGTATAGCTTTTATATTAGTAGTGAGTAGCTAGTATTGAGTCTTGAGTATATAGTCTTGAGTATTGGAAAGAAAAAAGATTGGGCTGTTCGGGCTGCGATGCTGGTCGGACGGTGATGCTGGTCGGAATTTGCAATTCCGACCTCATATAAAGTGGATTTGTAATCCCCAAAAGGATAGGTTAGACTATCTCAGTCTTTTCTCTTGATTCTTGGCTCTTTTCTCCATCTAACGTCTAAAATCTAACATCTAATGTCTAAATATTTACTTTTAGCGCTTCTTATAATAGGTTCCCTTCTGGCTTGCAAGAAACAGCAAGACAGCGCCCAAACTGTCGATTTTCAACCCAGCTATGAAAGTTCACAGCCATGGGTATATTGGTATTGGATGTATTCGACTTATTCCAAGGAAGGCATTACTGCCGACCTGGAAGCAATGAAGGAGGCAGGCCTTGGCGGGGCTTTTTTGATGTCTATCAAGGGACCTGCTGAGCCACCATTGACGGATAAGCCTACTTTGCAAGGCTCCAAGGAGTGGTGGGAAATGGTAAGGCATGCCATGGAAGAGGCGGACAGGCTGGGCCTGAGATTGGCCATGCATGCCTGTGATGGTTTTGCAGTGGCTGGAGGTCCTTGGATTACTTCCGAGAACTCCATGCAAAAGGTGGTTTGGGCAGATACTTTGGTTGAAGGAGGGGGCAAACTCGACCTGAGCCTGCCCTTGCCGGAACACTACGAGGATTATTATCGGGAACTGGCTGTCTATGCTTATCCTGTAAAGGAGGGCTTTGAGCTGGAAGCAGCGGATAAAAGGCCCCAAGTCAGCAGTAACTTGGAAGAAAAGGACCTCGGATTTTTGTTGGATGACCGGACGGACGAACACTTTGGAACCAATGAGGAGGCCTGGATCCAATATGCATTTGAGGAGCCTTTCACCTGTCGTTCGATCCGGATTAAAACCAGCGGTAACAGTTATCAGGCACATCGATTGAAAGTAGCGGTGAGCAATGATGGAGAGGATTTTGAAGAAGTGACCCGTTTGAAGCCTCCCAGGCATGGTTGGCAGGATTGGGATTATGATTATACCCATGGTGTTCCAGAAATTACGGCAAAGTACTTCCGGTTTATTTACGAAAAGGAAGGCACCGAGCCCGGAGCGGAGGATTTGGATGCTGCCAAGTGGAAGCCTTCCTTAAAGGTAAAGACCATTGCCCTTTCTTCCAGCCCTAAAATCAACCAGTATGAGGGGAAGTCAGGAGCGGTATGGCGGATAAGCAAGCGAACTAGTGGGGAATTGTTGCCAGAAGGAGTTTGTGTTCCGAAAAACGCTTTGGTGGACCTGTCGGAAGAAATGGATGAAAAGGGCCGTTTGATCTGGGAAGCTCCCGCTGGAAAGTGGAAGATTCTGCGCTTTGGCTATACGTCCACCGGCCATACCAATTATACCGGTGGCGGGGCAAAAGGCTTGGAAGTGGATAAGTTCAGTGCGGAAGCGGTTAGGTTCCAGTTTGACCAATGGTTTGGAGAAGCCATCAGAACAGCCGGACCGGAGTTGACCGAGCGGGTGCTGAAGATATTCCATATTGACAGTTGGGAAGCCGGCAGCCAGAATTGGTCACCGGTATTCAGAGAAGAATTTCAAAAGCGCAGGGGCTATGATATCCTTCCTTATTTGCCCGTCTTGGCCGGGGTGCCTTTGGAAAGTGCGGAGACTTCTGAAAAGGTGCTTTATGACCTGAGGAAGACCATCTCAGAACTGATCATGGATAATTTTTTTGGTACCCTGAGGGAGGAGGCGAAAAAGAACGGTATGGAATTCAGTTCAGAAAATGTGGCCCCCACCATGGTGAGCGATGGCATTGAGCATTTCAAATACATCGATTTACCTTCAGGAGAGTTTTGGCTCAATAGCCCGACGCATGACAAGCCCAATGATATGCGTGATGCCATATCGGGAGCCCATATTTATGGAAAGCAGATCGTACAGGCAGAAGCCTTCACCCAGCTGCGTATGGATTGGGATGAATACCCGGGAATGCTCAAAGCAATGGGAGACCGGAATTATGCTTTGGGGATCAACCGCTTTTTCTACCATGTTTTTGTGCATAACCCTTGGCTGGACCGTAAACCCGGGATGACCCTGGATGGCATCGGTCTGTACTTCCAGAGGGACCAAACCTGGTGGAAACAAAGCAGGGCCATGGTAGACTATGCCCAGCGTACCCAGTACCAGCTTCAAAAGGGCAGGCCCGTGGTGGACATAGCTGTTTTTTCAGGGGAAGACCTGCCGAGCCGCTCGGTGCTTCCTGAGCGCTTAGTGGCCTTTTTACCCGGGATATTCGGTGCGGAGAGGGTGGCTAAAGAAGAAGCCCGTTGGGCCAATGAGGAACAACCGACGAGGGTAATTCCTGCGGGTGTGAGGCATTCGGCCAATATGGCCGATGCCGAAGATTGGACAGACCCCTTACGCGGATATCATTATGATTCCTTTAACAGGGATGCTTTATTGAACCTTGCGGAAGTTAAGGACGGAAGAGTAGTATTGCCTGGAGGAGCCTCCTATGCACTGTTGGTCTTTCCGGGAATCAGAAAAATGAATCCCAATGCAGATTTGATGTCTGTGGAAGTAGCCAAGAAGGTATTGAATTTGGTCAAAGCTGGAGCGACCATTTTGGTGGATGAAAAGCCACTGGGGACATTGGGTATAGATGGTGATGATCAGGCTTTGGCGGTAATCGTGGATGAGATATGGAAAGGCGATCAAGGGGATAACAGCACGGGGCAGGTGCAGGCCTGGAAGGTGGGCAAAGGTACCGTGGTGAAGATGCCTTATGCCCAGAGTACTTTTGAGGCTTTGGGCCTGGCGCCTGATGTAATGGCTAAGGAGGCTAACGGACAACGGAACCAAGGTTTTGCCTTTGCCCATAGGAAGAGCAGTAAGGAGGATGTTTATTTTATCTCCAATCAGGAAGAAAGGGAAAGGGAGCTTCATCTTTCGTTTAGGGTTTCGGGCAAAGCACCGGTGTTTTATGACCCTGTTTGGGATAAGGAATATCCTGCGAAAAACTGGAAGGTAAATTCAGGAAGGACGGAGCTTTCTGTAAAGTTGCCGGCTAATGGATCTTTGTTTATTTTGTTTAAAGATGCCACCAAGCAAAAGGGAGAAGAAGAGGGGCTCAACTGGGCCAGCTATAAAGAAAGGCAGCTCATAGCAGGAAACTGGTCGGTAAGTTTTGATACTGCTTATAGAGGGCCAAAGGAACCTGTCAAAATGGGAGCCTTGGAAGATTGGAGCAAGCATTCAAATGAGAACATCAAGTACTATTCAGGCTCGGCAGTTTATCGCAGTACATTTAATTGGGACGGAAACCGGGATGGAACGTTTTGGTTGCACCTGGGAAAAGTGGCCAATATCGCCGCGGTCAAAGTAAATGGAAAGGATTGTGGCATTGCATGGACCTTTCCCTATCAGGTACCCCTATCCGATGCGCTTCGTGTTGGGGAAAACGAGTTGGAAATTACTGTTTCCAATACCTGGGCCAATAGGATTATCGAGGATCTGAAATTGCCAAAAGAACAAAGGCTGACCAATACCATTGCCGATTTGGGCAGAATGGAGGGTAGGGACTTGCTGGAAGCAGGCTTGTTGGGGCCGGTGAGGATATTGGAGGAGATAAAAGAATAGAGATTAAAGTAGCAAGACTAAAGTATCAAGACCTAAGTATCAAGATGGAAGAAAATGGTCCACGGATGCACACGGATTAACACGGATGTATTAAGTTGTTGTTTTGTGTTTAAATAGTGTTGTGCAGTGGCTGCGCCTCGCTTTTCATCGTACCATGTCAGAAACTTGGAATAACATAATTGAAGAAAATGGTCCACAGATGGACACAGAGGAACACAGATTTATTTTGTTGACTATTTGCGTATGTTGTGTAGTGTTGATTAGGACATGGAAGTAGAAGAAAGAATAAAGAGCAAAGAATAAAGTAGCAAGATGGAAGAAACGGTCCACAGATGGACAGGGATTAACACGGATGTATTAAGTTGTTGTTTTGTGTTTAAATAGTGTTGTGCAGCGGCTGCGCCTCGCTTTTCATCGTACCATGTCAGAAACTTGGAATAACATAATAAAAGAAAATGGTCCACAGATGGACACAAATGAACATAGATTTATTTAGTAGACTATTTGCTTATGTTGTGTAGTGGTTGTGCTTCTGTTGCAAAGAGAAATAAAGATCAATAGTCACATTGAACGGGTTGAAGATGGAGTAAGATTTAAATAGACATCTGTGTTCATCTCCTTCATCTGTGGTTAATTACTATAGATAAATAAAAGACTTAGAACTAAACTAATATGAAAAACTTAGTAGCATTTTTGACGCTTTGTTTGATGATCCAAACGGCTTCTGCGGAGGTGAAGTTGCCCGCTATTTTTTCGGATAATATGATCCTGCAGCAGCAGATGGAGGCACCCATTTGGGGCTGGGCAGATGCTGGGGCCGAGGTGAGCATTGTCACTTCTTGGGATGGAAAGACCTATTCAGCCCTTGCCAATAAAGAAGGGGAATGGAATACGAAGCTGGCCACCCCGGAAGCAGGAGGACCTTATACCATCACCATCAGTGATGGGGATGAAGTCAAACTGGAAAATGTTTTGATCGGGGAAGTGTGGCTATGCTCCGGCCAGTCCAATATGGAGATGCCACTCAAAGGATTTTCCGCCCAGCCAGTCATCGGAGGCAATGAAGCCATTGTAAACAGCAGGAATCCCTCTATCCGTTTGATCACCGTCCCCCGCAAATCCACAGTCGAACAGGTCAAGGATTTTGAAGGGCAGTGGGAAGAAGCAAAGCCTTCTACTAGCTCCAATTTCAGCGCCACAGCCTGGTTTTTTGGAACACAACTACAGAAAGTACTGGATGTGCCGGTAGGTCTGATCCATGTTTCCTATGGTGGATCCAATATCGAGGCCTGGATGAGCGAGGCCATGTTGTCCGATTTTAAAGACGAAATCAAGATTCCATCCAAGCAAAAAGATATCGGAGAACCCAACCGTACGGCTACGGCACTATTCAATGGCATGCTTTCGCCAGTGGTGGGCTATGGCATCAAGGGAAGCATTTGGTACCAAGGGGAGTCCAATTATGACCGTCCGGATCAATACGAGAAACTGATGGTGAAGATGGTGGAGGAATGGAGAAAGCTTTGGGGAATAGGAGAGTTCCCTTTTTACTATTGCCAGATTGCGCCTTTCAATTATGGGATGTTTCATCCCACTGAAGTGATCGAAAAGAACAATTCCGCTTACCTGAGGGATGCCCAGAGAAAGGCCGCCACTAGGATTCCCAACAGTGGCATGGCCGTGTTGATGGATATTGGAGAAAAAGACAATATCCATCCAGCAGACAAGCGTGCCGGGGGGCACCGTCTGGCCTATTTGGCCTTGGCCAAGACTTATGGCGTGGAGGGCTTTGAATATACCAGCCCGGAGTTCAAGGACATGGAGATCAAAGGGGGTACGGTTACGGTGGCTTTTGACCACGTACCCAACGGGATTACCTCCTATGGAAAGGAAGTTTCCAGCTTTGAGATTGCCGGTAAGGATAAGCGTTTTTACCCTGCGACAGTGGTTTTGAGAAGGAAGTCGGTATTGCTTTCCTCTCCACAGGTGGAGAAGCCGGTTGCGATCAGGTATGCTTTTAAGGATTTTACGGAAGGGGAAATTTTTGGTACAGGGGGCTTGCCCTTGAGTTCTTTTAGGACAGACGATTGGTAATATAGGAAAGGTCCTCTTATAACTAAACCTTATTGTACCTATCTAAATGTAATTGATTAGAAAGGACCACTGGTTATCGGTCAATAACAAGGCTGCCAGGCATGGCTGATACGATGCTTGGTTCTTTTTTTACCAGCTAAGCATATTGGGCTTGGATTTGCTCCCAAAGAATGCCCTGTGCATGTTTCGTGTAATTTCAAGAATGTTTCGTTGAGATAAAAAAAGCGGCCGATTTCAATAATCGGCCGCTGTTGTAATTGATGGCTTTCCTAAAGCAGCATTGAAGTCTTTGGAAAGCCGATTAACTAATAGTGTGTGTAGTTAGTTGAATTATTTTTTGCGTTTAACTTCCCGCATTTCGTATCCTTCAATCGTATCGTCGATCTTGATGTCGTTATAGCCTTTGATGGATATACCACATTCGTAACCTGCCTTCACTTCGGATACATCATCTTTGAAGCGTTTCAACTGATCGATTTCTCCGTCATGGATTACGATACCATCGCGGATCACCCTGATCTTGTTCTTTCTGGTCACGTAACCATCCGTTACATAACATCCAGCAACGGTACCCACTTTGGAGATCTTAAAGACTTCCCTAACCTGGATATTACCGGTGATGACTTCTTCAAATTCAGGCTCAAGCATTCCCTCGATGGCATCCTTGATCTGGTTGATGGCGTCATAGATGATGGAGTAATGTCTGATCTCGATTTCTTCTTGCTCAGCAAGTCGCTTCGCGCTTGAAGAAGGTCTTACCTGGAAGCCGACGATAATGGCATCAGATGCAGATGCAAGCAATACATCGGATTCAGAGATCTGCCCCACACCTTTGTGGATGATGTTTACGCTTACTTCATCCTTAGAGAGCTTCAATAAGGAGTCAGACAAGGCTTCCACAGATCCGTCCACGTCACCCTTGATGATGATGTTAAGCTCTTTAAAGCTACCGATCGCCAGACGTCTACCGATCTCATCCAAGGTAATGTGTTTCTTGGTACGCATACTTTGTTCACGGTTGATCTGCTCACGGGAGTTGGCAATTTCCCTGGCTTCACGCTCTGTGTCGTACACTTTAAGGACATCACCTGCTTGAGGAGCACCGCTAAGCCCTAGCACCTGTACCGGTGTAGATGGCTCGGCCTCTTTTACTTTTTTGCCCGTGTGGTCAAACATGGCTTTTACCCTGCCATAGTGCTGGCCGGCCAGCATAATGTCGCCTATTTTAAGCGTGCCGGACTGAATCATCACCGTGGATACATAACCACGGCCCTTGTCCAGTGAAGCTTCCACCACCGTACCGATGGCGTTCTTGTTTGGATTGGCTTTCAATTCCAGGATTTCAGCCTCCAGCAATACTTTCTCAAGCAATTCGTCTATGCCTTGCCCGGTTTTTGCAGAGATTTCTTGGGACTGGTATTTACCACCCCATTCCTCTACCAGCAAGTTCATGTTGGCCAACTCTTCTTTGATTTTATTAGGGTTGGCATTCGGTTTATCGACTTTGTTGATGGCAAAGATCATCGGTACCCCAGCCACTTGGGCGTGGTTGATGGCCTCTTTGGTTTGCGGCATGATGCTGTCGTCAGCGGCAATTACAATAATGGCCACATCGGTGATTTTAGCACCACGGGCCCTCATCGCGGTAAAGGCTTCGTGTCCCGGAGTATCCAAGAAAGCGATTTTTTCACCGTTGTCCGTCATTACATCATAGGCTCCGATGTGCTGGGTGATACCACCCGCTTCACCGCTGGTTACTTTAGAACTTCGGATATAATCAAGCAAGGAAGTTTTACCGTGATCTACGTGTCCCATGATGGTCACGATTGGAGCTCTCGCCTCTAGATCTTCTGGGCTTTCTACTTCCACCTCCTCATTCTCTTCCTCGTCAGTTTTGGTAAATTCTACTTCATATCCAAATTCGTCCGCAATAATGGTGATGGCTTCCGCATCCAAACGTTGGTTGATGGATACAAACATGCCTAAAGACATACAAACAGAGATGATTTCATTGACAGAAACATCCAACAGGGAAGCGAGGTCATTGGCCGAAATAAATTCGGTTACTTTTAGTATTTTGCTTTCTTCCTGCCCCTCAAGGTGCTGGTCTTTTGCACGGTCTCTTTGCTTATCTCTTCTGGTTTTCTTACCGCCACCGGATTTTCCGCCGCCTTGCAGTCGGGCAAGGGTTTGCTTGATTTGGTCTTGGATTTCCTTTTGGGTAGGCTCCACTTTCTGGAAGCGATTACCTCCTTTTTGTTGGTTTCCACCAGGTCGTTTACGGCCTCCTTGCTGTGGTCGGGCTCCTCTAGGGCCGCCTTGTTGGCCACCTCCAGGTCGATTGCCCTGTCCACCGCCTGGACCGCCGGTCCCTGGCTTGTCTATGCGTTTACGAGGTCTTTTCTTTTTATCTTTCCCTCTTTCGTCAGATGAAGCTACAGGTTTGGCTTTCTTCTTAGGTTTGTCCTTAGGAAGTTCGATTTTTCCCAAGACCGTAAGTCCTTTCAGCGCATCAGCTTTGGCTGAAATTACAGCATCGGGATCATTTTGTTTTGTTTCCTCGGCTGGGGATTTTTTGTCTTTGGACTGTTCAGAAGTAGGAGCAGCGGGCTTCTCAGCTTGCGGCTTTGATGCTTTAGGTACGTCAGGCTGCTGTTCCTTTTGAGGTTCAGCTTTGGTTTTTGGTTTTGCGTCTTCTTTTTCTTGAGGCTTCTCAGCCTTAGGGTGTACTTTTTCTGTTGACTCCGCCTTTGGTGGTGGTGCCGCTTGTGGAGCTTTGGCCTGTGGCTTCTCCTCCTTGGGAGCTTCCTGTGGCTTCTCCTGCTTTTTAGGCTCCTCTTTTTGGGCCTGTGGTTTCTCCTCTGGCTTAGGACTGTCTTTCTTGACTTGCCCTTTGTTGCCAAGGTCGATTTTGCCCAATACCTTTATCCCCTGAAGCTTAGGGGCTTCAGAAGTGACCTTGCCTTCTTCCTCTTTTGGAGGTTCAGGTTTTTTGGTCTCCTCTTTTTTGGCCTGGCTGGGCTCTGGTGTTTCCTCTTTTTTGGCCGGCTCAGGTACAGAGTCTGATTCGGCTTTGATGGTAAAGGTCTCATGGTGACGCTTACCGATAGATAAGTGGGATGCCTCCTCCTTTTCTTGTGCAGAGGACTTAAACTCCTTTGCCAGCATATTATACTGGTCCTGACTGATTTTGGAGTTAGGGTTGCTCTCTACATCAAAGCCTTTTTTAGCCATCGACTCAACAATCGTGGAAATACCCACGTTGAGTTTCCTGGCTACCTGGCCTAATCGCATCATTTTTTCTTCTGACATACGCTAAAACCTGTTGCTTAATTTTTTATTGATGTAAATGTACCGCCCTATGGTGTTTCCATAGGGCTATGGATTTACTGTTCAAATTCCTGTTTTAATATTTTGAAGATCTCCTCGATGGTCTCTTCCTCGAGCTCCGTCCTTCTGGTCAGATCTTCTTTGGTCAAGGCCAATACGCTTTTTGCTGTATCCAGCCCTGTTTTTTTCAATTCTTCAATAATCCAACCTTCAATTTCGTCAGAAAATTCGGTTAGATCGACATCTTCCTCGTCCTCAAAATCAGAAAGTTCACGGAAGACATCAATTTCATAGCCTACCAAACGGCTGGCCAGCCTGATATTGAAGCCGCCTTTTCCAATGGCCAAAGATACTTGATCGGGCTTTAAAAAGACAGAAAGTCTTTTCTCTTCTTCATTGGCTTGTATGGAACTTACTTTTGCCGGACTCAATGCCCTGGATACATAGAGCTCCAGGTTGTCCGTATAATTGATCACGTCGATGTTCTCGTTTTGGAGTTCGCGAACCACAGCGTGAATCCTGCTGCCTTTCATCCCCACACATGCTCCTACCGGATCAATTCGGTCATCGTAGGATTCCACGGCTACCTTGGCCCTCTCTCCCGGTTCTCTGACGATTTTTTTGATGGTGATCAAACCATCATAAACTTCCGGTACTTCATTTTCGAACAGCCTTTCCAGGAAAATTGGAGAAGTTCTGGAAAGGATGATTCTTGGGTTGCCGTTGACCATTTCCACTTTGTGGACGATGGACCTTACAGCATCTCCCTTTCTGAACCTGTCCTTAGGAATCTGCTCGCCCTTGGGAAGGATCAGCTCGTTGCCTTCGCTGTCCATCAGGAGCATCTCCCTGCCAAGGATCTGGTAGACTTCCGCGGTGATGATTTCACCCACAAGTTCTTCATATTGTTGGAAAAGGAGGTCTTTTTCCAGGTCTTTGATCTTTTGGATCAAAGTCTGTCTGGCCATCATTACGGCCCTTCTGCCAAAGTCCTCCAGCTCAATTCTTTCATAAGTCTCTTCCCCGATTTCAAAATCAGGTTCGATTTTTCGGGCTTCGGATAAGCTGATTTTGTCGTGATCCCAGATGTCCTCAGAGTTATCGTCTACAATCTCCCGGATCCTCCAGATCTCCAAGTCACCTTTGTCTGCATTGATGATCACATCAAAATTCTCATCCGTTTCGTACTTTTTACGAATCATTGCTCTAAACACATCCTCTAAGATGCGGATCATGGTTGGACGATCCACATTTTTTGACCTTGCAAATTCTGCAAACGATTCTATAAGAACTTTAGCATCCATTTTTTTTATTTAAAAGAGACTAATACAATTGATTTCTTGATTTGTTCAAAAGCGACCGGTGTATCCACCTCGGTTGCTTTTTTGCCTTTTTCTTTCTGTTTTACCTTTATGGTAATCGAGGAAGGCTCCACGCTTACCAGCTGCCCCTCCATCTTGTCTCCATTCTCCAAGCTTACCTGGAGCTTCCTGCCGATGTTTTTCTGGTACTGCCTCCTGCCTGAAAGAGGGAAATCCAATCCCGGTGAAGAGACTTCCAGTACATAGGCGTTTTCCATGATTTCCTTGGCTTCGATCTCCTCTCCGACAGCTCGGCTTACCAGCGCACAGGCATCTATGTTCAATCCCTGGTCAGCATCGATCAAAATGCTTACCTTCTGCTTAGGGCCTTTCTCACTAATGGAAACGTCTACCACAAAGTGGGATTCGTCGGGCAAATGTTTGGTGACAATCTCCTCGATGGTCTGCTTCAAACTCATACTTACTGTACCTATAATGAAAGAGGGGACTGTGTATCCCCTCTTTAAACG
>NZ_BAAHAP010000042.1:0-47098 GCF_054777495.1 Echinicola sediminis
GGCGCATGATCATCACGATGATCATCATGAGCATAGTGATAATTTTATCACTAAGTATATCTTTAGTACCGACCATAAAATGATCGGTAAGCAGTTTTTGGTTACCGGTATTGTATGGGCCCTAATAGGTGGATTTCTCTCTATCCTTTTTAGACTGCAATTAGGTTTCCCGGATATGGATATGACCTTCCTGAAACCTATTTTGGGAGGATGGATAGACGAATCCGGTGCCTTGGATACCAATTTCTACTTGGCTTTGGTAACCATGCACGGAACCATCATGGTGTTCTTTGTATTGACGGCCGGGCTTAGTGGTACGTTCTCGAACTACCTGATTCCGCTTCAAATCGGAGCCAGGGATATGGCATCAGGATTTATGAACATGCTTTCTTATTGGATGTTCTTTATCGCCGGTGTGATCATGTTCATTTCTCTGTTTATCGAGACCGGACCTGCCGGTGGTGGTTGGGTAATTTACCCTCCGTTGTCTGCATTGGAGCAAGCTATTCCAGGTTCTGGTTTAGGGATGACGCTTTGGTTGGTGGCCATGGTATTCTTTATCGCTTCTCAGTTGCTTGGTGGTATCAACTATATTACTACTGTCATCAACTTGAGAACAAAAGGAATGTCCTTCAGCAGACTTCCATTGACCATCTGGTCGTTCTTCTTGACTGCGGTTATTGGTTTGTTGTCTTTCCCTGTACTTTTCTCAGCAGCATTGCTGTTGGTGTTTGATAGAAGCTTTGGTACTTCTTTCTACTTGTCAGATATCTATATTGGTGGCGAAGCACTTCCTAACACAGGTGGTAGTGCCGTATTGTTCCAGCACTTGTTCTGGTTCCTAGGTCACCCTGAAGTATATATTGTATTGTTACCTGCTTTGGGTATCACCTCTGAGGTAATTGCTACCAATTCCAGAAAGCCGATCTTTGGTTACAAAGCGATGATCCTTTCTATGTTGGGTATTACCGTTTTGTCTTTCGTGGTATGGGCACACCATATGTTCGTGTCAGGTATGAACCCATTCTTGGGCTCGATCTTCATGTTCTTGACACTGATCATTGCGGTACCATCAGCGGTAAAAGTATTTAACTATTTGACCACGCTTTGGAGAGGTAACTTGGTGTTTACACCGGCTATGCTATTCTCCATTGGCTTGGTATCCTTCTTTATCTCCGGTGGTCTTACCGGTATTTTCTTGGGTAACTCTGCTGTGGATATTCAGCTTCACGATACCTACTTTGTGGTAGCTCACTTCCACTTGGTAATGGGATCTGCTTCCTTCTTCGGCTTGATGGCTGGTGTATATCATTGGTTCCCTAAGATGTTTGGACGAATGATGGATGCCAAGTTGGGCTATATTCACTTCTGGTTGACTTTTGTGGGAGTATATATGGTATTCTTCCCAATGCACTATATCGGTATCGCCGGATTCCCAAGAAGATATTACAGCTGGACCAACTTTAACTTTGCTGATATGTACACCGATCTGAACATGTTCGTGTCTACTGCGGCAATTGTTACCTTTGCAGCTCAGTTTATCTTCTTGTTCAACTTCTTCTACAGCATGTATAAAGGAAGAAAAGCTTCCCTGAATCCATGGAGAGCCAACACGTTGGAATGGACCACTCCGTTGTTCCCAGGGCATGGCAACTGGCCGGGAGAAATCCCTACCGTATACAGATGGCCTTATGATTATTCTAAGCCAGGTGCAAAAGAGGACTTCATTCCTCAAACAGTGCCATTGTCTTCTACTCCAGAGTCCAACTTGCCACATGAAGCTGAGCAAGTTAAATTGGAGCGTGAAATCATGGCAGAAGAGGGTAGCGATATCCTTGTAGCTGATGAAGCAAAATGATCTGAAAAATATTAGCAGCTTTCGCAGGATCAGTTTGGTTACTGTGATAGCTGTTTATTTCCTGATTTTGGTGGGGGGCATCGTGCGCAGCACAGGCTCAGGAATGGGGTGCCCCGATTGGCCAAAGTGTTTTGGTAGCTGGGTACCTCCTACAGAAGTAAGCCAACTGCCAGAAAACTATCAGGAAGTCTATCTCAACAAAAGGTTAGAGAAGAACGACAGGTTTGTAAAGATGCTGAAGGCTTTGGGTTTCGATAAGAAAGCCGAAGAAATCAAGCACGACAAAGCGATCCTCGTAGAGGGAGAGTTTAATGCAACAAAGACCTGGATTGAATATCTGAACAGACTTACCGGAGCTATCATCGGTTTGTTGGTGATCGCGACCTGTTTCTCTTCATGGAAGCTAAGGAAGGAAGACAAAATGCTTCCTATTCTATCTTTTCTGAATTTGGGACTGGTCATCTTCCAAGGCTGGATAGGATCCATCGTGGTATCCACCAATCTATTGCACTGGATGATCACCGTGCACATGATTTTGGCTTTGTTGATTGTATGTTTATTACTGTATGTTCATTACAGGGCTTATAAACTGAATCACCAGATAAAGAAAAAGACCGAGAAGCCATCCTACTTATTTGCGATGATGTTGGTGGCTTTTGTCTTGATGCTGCTTCAAGTGGTATGGGGCACTCAGGTAAGGGAACAGATTGACATGATTGCCATGCAGTTTGGCGACCTGTTCCGTTCGGAATGGATCGGGCACTTGGGAATTGATTTCCTGATTCACCGGTCATTCTCTATGGTGCTTTTGGGCATACACCTTTTGTTTGTATATAAAGTATACCGTAATACCAAAAGAGGTACGAGTATATTGAAATGGTCACAGGTCTTGGTGGCATTGATTATTATCGAAATAGTCACCGGCGCAGGAATGGCCTATTTTGGCATTCCGGCATTCTTACAGCCTATTCACCTGTTGGTGGGTTCGTTGATAATAGGAGTGCAGTTTGTGATCTTATTGCAGTTAAGTGATCAAAAAAGTATAGTGTTAAATATATCCAATTCATGAGGGCAGTTAATTTATCTGAGGCGTCCTTTATTGACAGCATCTTAATACGTTCTAAAGCTTATTATGAGCTGATCAAATTCAGACTTTCCGCCTTGGTGACCTTTTCTGCTGTTTTCGGATTTATTTTAGGAGACAGTGGGGTAATGTTTTCTTGGGGGAAGCTTATGGCACTTATGATTGGAGGATTTCTGATCAGTGGTGCTTCAGGAGCGGCCAACGAGATATTAGAAAGAGATTATGATAAGCTGATGAAGAGGACACAGAACAGGCCTCTTCCTTTGAATATCATATCAGTGAATGAAGCGTACTGGTTTACTGTAGTGGTGGCGCTCATCGGTGTAAGTACTTTATGGTTTTTTACCAATGCACTTACGACCGGTTTAGGTGTACTGAGCATGATATTGTATGCTTTCGTGTACACGCCTTTAAAAAGGGTAGGGCCAGTTGCAGTATTTGTGGGAGCGATTCCCGGGGCCATGCCTCCCCTGTTGGGTTGGACAGCGGCAACAGGAGCGATTTCTTATGAAGCCTTGATCATCTTTGGCATTCAGTTTATTTGGCAGTTTCCCCATTTTTGGGCCATTGCCTGGGTGAGTGACGAAGATTATAAAAAAGCAGGTTTTAAGCTGTTGCCTTCCGGCGGAAGGAAGGACTTGAACACCGCCATACAGATCATGATTTATACCCTGTTTCTTTTGCCATTGGGGCTGTTGCCCAGTTACTTTGGCCTGACAGGATTAAATTCAGGGATTGTGGCCACTGTATGCGGGGTGCTTTTCTTGGCACAGACCTTTTCTCTGATGAGGGATTGTTCCAGAAAATCAGCCTTAAAAATCATGTTCGGTTCTTTCCTGTATTTGCCGATTGTCCAAATTGCTTACTTGTTAGATAAAATACCATAATGGAAGAAAGACTAGTTTATACCGAAGGGGCTGAGCAACCAATCGCCATGCATCCTAAGAAGTTTGCCTTGTGGTTGTTTATCGTAAGTGTTGTGATGATATTTGCCGCTTTGACAAGTGCATTTATCGTCAGACAGGGTGAGGGAAACTGGTTAGAGTATGATTTGCCGGAAATATTGTGGTTTACCTCTGGTGTGATATTGCTGAGCAGTGCCTCGATGCACTGGGCATATGTTTCCGCCAAAAAGGACCAGATGTCCAGCCTGAAGCTTGCTTTATCGATTACCACAATCCTTGGGCTAGCGTTTCTGGTAGGTCAGTGGTTCAGTTGGGTGGCACTGGTAGAAAGGGATGTTTATTTTGTGGGCAATCCTGCCGGTTCGTTCATGTACGTGCTGACCGGACTGCACGGAGTACACTTGATTAGCGGTGTGATATTTCTAATTATTGTGTTATTTTCGTCCTTCAAATATTCCATTCACTCAAAGCGGATGAATACCATGGAAATGTGCGCTACTTATTGGCACTTCCTTGGAGGACTTTGGCTTTACTTATTTGCGTTTTTGTTATTGAATCATTGAAAATATTTAAGTTAAAATTTAGAATATATGTCATCGACTGCAATTGAAATCAACTCTAAGAGAGGAATCTGGGGTGGTGGAAATGAGCCCTTAAAGGCCAGCTACGGAAAGCTCATGATGTGGTTTTTCCTTCTTTCCGACATCTTTACTTTTGCCGCTTTCCTGATTACTTACGGTGCTATCAGGGTAAGTTATCCGGCTTTTGAAGGTCACGTAAGTGAATTTACAAGGTCAAATGAATACTGGCCTATCCCTGAAATGATTTTTGACGCGGTTCCTTTTATGCATGGAGTGCATGCACCCTTGGTCTTTGTGGGAATCATGACATTTATTTTGATCATGAGCTCCGTAACCATGGTATTGGCTGTGGAAGCAGGACACAGAAATGACAAAAACGATGTGGTGAAATGGTTGCTTTGGACCATATTAGGTGGAGCTACCTTTTTGGGCTGTCAGGCATGGGAGTGGAGCCACTTTATCCATGGCTCTGATCAAGGAACTATGATGACCTTTGTCAACTCTTTCGGCGAGACTGTAAAAGAGTTGGTATACGGAGCAAACCTTCATGTAAATGAATACGGACCTGCTCCATTTGCTCAACTGTTTTTCTTTATCACCGGATTCCACGGTTTCCACGTAACCATCGGGGTAGTACTGCTTTTCTTGGCTTTCTATCAGGCAGCAGTAGGTGTTTATGAGAGAAGAGGACACTATGAAATGGTTGAAAAAATCGGCCTTTACTGGCACTTTGTAGATTTGGTTTGGGTATTTGTATTTACCTTCTACTACCTTGTCTAACCACTTAAAAACATTTATTAGCTATGGCATCACACGAAAATAAAAGCACTTTAGAGGTATTGCCTCGAAATAAGGAGAAAATCAAGAAGATCTGGAAAACGGCAATGATCCTATTGATCGTTACGGCAGTGGAGTTCTTGCTGGCCTTTACCATGGAAAGAGGAATGCTATTGTTCGCCATCTTTGTTGGCCTTACCATAGTAAAAGCTTCTTACATCATGATGGAGTTTATGCACTTGAAAGACGAATCCAAAACCTTGTTTTGGTCCATCATGCTTCCTTTGATCTTTTTGGTTTGGTTGCTTATTGCCCTGTCCAAAGAAGGAACGGAAATCTTTATGTTGAGATGGTAAAACCATTAAAAAAATAATTGCTAGAAAAGTAGGTTGGAGGGAATGCTTCCAACCTACTTTTTTGTTTGTAGAGGAGATATGAAAGTGGTAAGAATTTTACAAGGAATGGTACTGGTATGCATCCTGATGATACCGGTACTGATCATACTGTTTCTGCGGAATTTCAGTGAAAATAAGTACGATATCCCCGTATTGTATGAAAATGGGGTGGAAGATCCTTTTGGTGACTGTAATTATACCACGGAGGGCCAACATTATATTCCGGAATTCACCTTTGTGGCCCAGGATAGTAGCCAAGTGGGAAAGGCGGAGATGGAAGGGAAAATCACCATAGTGGATTTTTTCTTTACCTCATGCCCGAGCATTTGTCCGGTCATGTCCCTGGAAATGGAACGGATACAAGATGCCTTTAGGGCCGAGCCAGAAGTCCAACTTTTTTCCATCAGTATAGACCCTGAGTACGATACCCCAGAGGTATTGTCGGCCTATGCGGAACGACATGGAGCCAAGGAGGACAAGTGGTTTTTCCTAAACGGCCAAAAAGAAGCGGTTTATGATCTGGCCAGGTGCGGTTTCGTGTTGCCTACCATCGATGGTAAAGGAGTGCCGGAGGATTTTATCCATAGCGATAAACTGGCACTGATAGACTCTGAGGGGAGGATTCGCGGCTATTACAGTGGCACCAATAGGGAGGATGTGGACCGGTTGATATTAGAAACTAAAATTCTGTTGCATGGAAAAGAGTAATGTAGCTTCAAGGCCTGATAAAGGCATTTATAGATTGATCACTATCATCTCGGTGGCTGTGCCCGTGGTAGTGGCCATACTTTTATTTATGCCGGCCAAGCTGGACTTGGCAAGTGATTGGGTGTATTTTCTGCCTCACTTAAATGCCGTCATTAACTTTGCGGCCAGTCTTGCCCTCATTGCGGGGCTGATCTTTATCAAAAATAAAAAGATCACCTATCACCGCATGAGCATGACGACGGCCTTTGGTTTAGGTGCCATATTTTTGGTGTCCTATGTGATTTACCATGCCTCTGCCGAGAGTACCAGTTTTGGCGGTGAGGGTACGATTAAGATAATCTATTATGTTTTTCTGCTGACGCATATTGTATTGGCGGCAGTGGCCCTGTTCCCTATATTATTGGCCTACTATTACGGGACCATGGGCATGGTGGAGAAGCACAGAAAAATCGTTAAATTTGCCTATCCGATCTGGTTGTATGTCACCATAAGCGGAGTAATTGTATATTGGATGATTAGTCCTTATTATGCACATTGATCTTTAAGTGGTTATGATACCGTGTAGTATGAAAAATGTAATTCTTCGATTGGTTTTATTTGTAACGTTGTTGGTGCTTCCTCAGGTCTATTCCTTTGCGCAATGTGCCATGTGCAGGGCTTCTGTGGAAAACAATGTCAGCAATGGAGAGACTACCGTGGGGGCAAGTCTTAATATGGGGATTCTTTACCTTTTTGTGGCCCCTTATTTGCTTGCTGCTATCATCGGTTTCCTATGGTATAGGAATTCAAGGAAAAGAAAAATGCAGACTACATAAATTCGATACGGATATGGAAATAAAAAGCAAAGTTTGAAATTAGACTTTGCTTTTTTACTTTTAGAAGTATTGTGCGGTGAAATATGCTTAAAAAACGACGTCTTATACTGATTTTGGCCATTATGCTGATGGCGGTGGTTTTGGCTATCAATTTTTATTCCTCCCCTACAGACAATTACCAAAAGGCACTGAAGCAGATTGAAATGAAGATCAGGGCTGTGGCTAAGGAGTTTGATGAAGACTTTATTCATCTGCTCATGCACAACCGGCCTGACAAGCAGTTGTCTTTCCAGACATTGAACATTGATTCTGAGCATGCATTCTATGTATACAGTGAGGAGGGGGAATTGGTCTATTGGTCGGACATTTCCATGATTCCTGATTTTAAGGACTTACGGACTGACTATACCTACCGTCCTTTTCAACTGTTGGATAATGCCAAAGGTACTTATTTTAGTAGGGTCCGGAGGGTAGTCCGAAACAACCAGGTGTACTGGATGGTACAGGTGTATCCGCTGTTTGATAAGGTGGAGATCAGCAATGAATATTTGCATTCCGGATATAATCCTCAGGTGTTTGGCAATGACCGGTTTATTTTGGCCAGTGATCCGATGAACGGCTATGAAGTACTCACGGCGGAGGACGATACCTATTATTTTTCCATATCATTCAGGACAGGTTATAGGATTGTAGGAGCCGGGTCCAATGCCGCCTTGCTACTGTTTTTCTTTTCTTTGGTAGGCCTCGTGTTTATTTTGGGTGGTGATTTTGTGATGAGGTTATGGAAGCGGGGGCGGAGGAAGGTAGCCCTGTTCTATGCGATGTGTATTTTGGGAAGTACCAGAGGGATCATGTTGGCCTTTAACTTTCCCCAGGATTATTTTGATATTCCTCTCTTTGACCCTGCCTATTATGCCTCCTCTTTACTGAACCCTAGCTTGGGGGATCTTTTGCTTAATGTAATCGCGGTGATGATTTTACTGGCCATGATCATCAGTATGCTCGGTAGAAGACAGGTGTTGGTGGGGTTTGCCAAGATGAGAAAGCAGCATTATGAGTGGTTCTATTACTTGCTTTCCTATATGCTGTCCACGGTATTTCTTTTTTTGTTCTTTTTGCTCTTTTCGAATATATCGGGTAACTCCCAGTGGAATTTAAGCATTTTGGATATCCCCACCTTGGATTACCTTAAAGCGATCAGTATCCTTATCCTGTTTCTAGGCGGGGCAGCCTATCTCTTTTTTACGATTATGTCCATTAACCTGGTGTTTTATGCCAGTAAGAATCACAAGGCTTATGCACTAAGGGTGCTGATGCTTTTTTCCATCCCCTTTATTGCCTTGGCAGCCTATTTTGATTTCATCTATTTGCTGGTATACATAGCGCATTTGATTTTGTTGGTGGCCATTATCACCTTTGAGTTATATGACAATGTGTTTAAACTGCAATTAAATACTTTTCTGACCTTGTTTTTCGGATGTCTAATAGGAGCGGTGATTACCGGTGCGGCGTCTTATCAGGATTTTAGAAAAAGGGAAATCTCTTCAAAGGTAAAGTTGGCGGATCAGGTTTTGCTAAAAAACGATGTGATGGCAGAGTTTCTTCTCAGTGATGTAATGGAACGCATCGGGGAGGACTTATTCATCAAAAACAGGTTGCAGAATCCGATGAGTACCAAAGTGCCCATTGAGCAAAAGATCAGCAAAATCTATTTACCCAGTTATTTTGATCAATACCAGCTTCAGGTACGTGTTTTCAATACGAAGGGAGAGGACGTTTTACACAGAGGAAGTGAAAGGAAACTGGATGATTTCAGGTACCAGATTATGAACAGTGACAATGCCACCAGCATTAAGGGGCTGTACTTTGTGAAGGGGAACGAAGGAATAGAGGACAATAAGTTTTATGCTTTTATCAAGATGTTTAAAGAGGATATGTTCTTGGGCACCATTGTCCTGGAATTGGTGCAGCAGCGGGTACAGTCCACCAGTGTCTTCCCCAAATTGCTTCTTGATAATAAGTATGCCGATGATATCTTTGACCGAAATTTTGACTATGCTGTATTTAGGGATAATATCCTACAGTACAGTGTAGGTGTCTTTAATTTTAGAGGGGCAGATGTGTCCAATATGCTGGAAGCTGATAAGCTGTACACTACAGGGGTTTTCAGAGACGATTACCACCACTTTGCGGTAAGAAACCAATCCAGGACAATCCTTATTTCCAGTCCGGTATATCCTTATAATTATGTGCTGGCTGACGTTTCATTTTTCTTTGTCAGCTATATCGCATTCACCTTGATCTTTATAATTGTTTATGTGCTGGTAAGTGGTTTCCGGAATATGCGTTTCAATTACGCCACCAAAATCCAGTTTTACCTCAATTTCGCCTTTTTTGTGCCCATGCTGATCATTAGCGGGGTTTCCATTGGGCTATTGAGCGACTCCTATTTGGATGACCTGCACCGGCAGTATTTTGAAAAGGCAGGAATTATCAGGGACAATTTGGCCAAATACATGGAAGAGGAGATTGAAGGGGCTATGGATAAGGATGATTTCTTGGCTGAAGTATATAAGCTGTCCAGTACGACGGCCACGGACATCAATGTGTATTTGCCCAATGGAAAGCTGATGGTTACGAGCCAGCCCAATATTTTTGAAAAGAAAGTATTGACCGAGTTTCTGAACCCCGTGGCCTACGCAGAAATGTTGGAAGCTCAGAATAACAGAATCATACTTGATGAGAAGGTAGGGAAGTTGAATTATAAGACGGTTTATTTGGCGCTCAGGGACACGGGAAGGCAGGAGGTGCTGGGCATTATCGCCATTCCGTTCTTCGAATCGGAGGATGATTTGAACGTGTTGATTGTCGATGTGTTCAGTACCATTATCAATATTTTTGTAGCCATTTTTATTCTCTTCTTGATCATTTCCTACTTTGCTTCCAGAAAGCTGACGGATCCTTTTAAGTTATTGACCCAAAAACTGAAAGCCACCAATTTGGAAGACAATGTTCCAATGTACTGGCCCATTAAGGATGAAATTGGGCTTCTGGTCAATGAATACAATAATATGTTGTTCAAACTGGAGGCAAGTAAAAAAGTGCTGGCCACCAATGAAAAGGAATCTGCCTGGAGGGAAATGGCCAAGCAGGTTGCCCATGAGATCAAAAATCCACTGACCCCTATGAAATTGACCCTGCAGCACTTGTTAAGGCTGCAAGCTGAAGGAAGAATTGACGATCCCAAAAAGCTCCGTAAGCCGATCAATAACCTGATACACCAAGTGGATACCCTCAGCGATATCGCTTCTTCTTTTTCAACCTTTGCAAAAATGCCTTTGCCAAAGAATGAAAAAATGGACTTCCAAGCGGTGGTGAGTAAGACCGTGGGGCTCTTTAAAAACCATGAAAAGGGCCATGTGCTGTTTACAAATCAGGCGAAGAAAAAGCTGCCTATTATGGGAGATGATAAGCTGTTTGGCAGAGTGATCTCTAACCTGATCATAAACGGCATCCAATCAGTAGAGGAGGGGGGCGAAGCCCATGTAGAGGTTATTTTGAGCACAGATGAGGAATGGGTGAGACTGGAGGTCAAGGACAATGGCCGCGGCATTCCGGATGAGCTTCGCGACAAAATCTTCATTCCCAATTTCAGTACCAAAAGCGAAGGTTCAGGGCTGGGCTTGGCCATCGCAAAAAGAGGAGTGGAAACCGCTGGTGGTAACATATGGTTTGAATCGGTTCTTGGGAAGGGGACTTCTTTTTTTCTTACCTTTCCGCTAATTCAGGAGCCAAAAGCAGCTACTTCTTAAGATGATCTGATAAAATTGGGAAGGCCGGGGAAAAATACGATAAGATTGGTCAGGAAAACATGCTTGTTTTTGATGGTTTTCCTCCCTTGCTTTTCCACTTATGCACAGGACAGCCTATGTAAATGGGTGAAGATAAACCCCACTGCTGACACTACTTCTATTCTACTGGACAGCCTTACGGTGGTAAAGCAGTCCATTGTCGTGTCCGGGGGGATGGATTGTGACATTGCTTATGATTCCAATACGGGAAGGCTCACGATCAAAGCCAAAGCCGAGGCATTGCCGGATTCTTTGGAGGTTTGTTACCGTCGTTTCCCCTATCAATTCAGTAAGGTGTATGCCAAAAGAACCTTGAAGGAGGATTACGACTCCATGGCCTATTTTAAAGATCCGCCTAAGATGGAAGAGCAGGTCTTTGATTTCAGGGAGGAGATTTTTTCTTCCTCCAAACTCAATAAATCAGGAAGTCTGACCAGGGGGATTTCTTTTGGGAATACCCAAAATGTTTTTGTGAATTCGGCCTTGAACCTGCAGATGGATGGACAACTGGCCGAGGACTTATACATCAGGGCCAGCATTACGGATCAAAATGTTCCTTTTCAGCCTGAGGGCAACACCCAAAAAGTGCAGGACTTTGATAATGTTTTGGTGGAGCTGTACAATGACAGACTGAGCCTGAAGGCTGGAGATGTGGTTTTCCAACAGCGACGATCCTCTTTTCTGCGTTATTACAAAAATGTTCAAGGCCTGCAGTTTACTTCCGATTATAAACTTGGCGAACAGTGGAAAGCCTCCACTCAAGTAGGGGCTTCAGTGGCCAAAGGGAAATTTAATTCCACCTTGCTTGAAGTCCGAGAGGGAGTTTTGGGCCCCTACCGTATACCAGGACCCGCAAACGAGCGCTATGTGATCGTTATGGCCAATTCAGAAAAGGTTTTTCTGGATGGTCAGCAACTCAAGCGGGGTTTTAATCAGGATTATATGATTGATTATAACCAGGGCCAGATTACGTTCACGACCAATGTGTTGATCACGCAGTATTCCCGCGTGCGAATAGACTATGAATATGCCGAAAGAAATTTTTCCCGTTCCGTAATTACGGCCAATCATATTCAGGAACATGCAAAAGGGGCTTTTTATGTCAATTATTATAAGGAGCAGGACAACCGGAACCAACCTTTGTTTTATGAATTTAGCGAATCGGATAAAAGGCTCTTGGCTTCCGTGGGGGATGAACTTACTGAAGCCGGAGTTCCAAGGGTGGACAGTGTTGCTTTTGATGCCAAGAGGATATTGTACAGAAAAGTGGTCACTGCCGATTTACAGGGAGCATTAAGGGTTTTCTATGAGTATTCTACGGATAGTGAGGAAGCGTATTATGCTGTGACATTTACCGAGGTGGGAGATGGAAATGGGAATTACCGCAGAAAAGAGCAATTGGCCAATGGGTTCGTTTACGAATACATTCCTCCTGTAAACGGAAGGATGCAGGGTGACTATAGTATTTACTCCCTTCTCCCTTCCCCAAACAAAAGACAGATGATGACTGCCGGCGGGGAACTGAAACTTAACCAATATGAAAAGGTTTATGGGGAAGGTGCCCTGTCTGCACATGATCAAAACCTGTTCTCCAACTTGGATGATGGAGACAACAAAGGCTTCGGACTTAAGGGAGGTCTGAGTTCAGAGGGCCGGAAGCTCGGTTGGCTTAAAGGCTATCAGTTTAAGGCCGCTACTGAGCTGGAGTATAATTCAATCGATTTTAGGTTTATCGACCGCTTGCGGCACATAGAATTCGACAGGGATTGGGGATTGTCTTTGGAAGATCAGGAGCGTGCGGCAAGTGAAAAGCTGTTAATGGCGGCCGTTGGCGTTTCCAAAGATTCGGATAATGAGTTTTCGTATCAGGTCAACTACAGGAAGAGAGGAGAACAGCTGCAAGGAATCCAGCAAAGGGCAAAATATCATCAGCAATTAGGGAAAAGAATATTCACCGCGCAGGAATTGTTTTTTTTGAAGAGTAATTTGCCCAGATCCAGCTCCGATTGGTTGAGGTACAGTGCAGACGTCCATTATCAATCCAAGGTTTTGGTTCCTGGGTATGAGTTTAGCATTGACAGGAATAAAGTGAGGGATGTTGAAAAGGATTCAGTAATAAGCAGTGCGATGAACTTTCTTTCCCATAAGGTCTATGTCCGGTCAAATGATACGCTTACTTATAGTTTTATGGCTGATGCAAGTTGGAGAGAGGACAGGTTTCCTATAAATGGCGTCATGATGCCTTTTACCAAAGCATTTACGACCAATTATGGACTTAAAAGAAGTTTCGGTAAGCATGATGTCAAGGGGACTTTTACGTATAGACGGCTACGCTATCTGCAATCATCCGGAGCTCAAGAAAGCACGGTGATGGGCAGGTTGGAATATAGCAGCGCCCTTTGGGAAGGAAATTTCCGTAATGAACTGAGTTATGCTATAGGAAACGGGCAAGAGCTAAAACGGGAGTTTGTTTATTTGCCTGTGCCAACTGGCGAGGGAACCCATACCTGGAGGGATGATAATGAGGATGGGATACAGCAGCTGGCGGAGTTTTATCCGGCCATTAACCCTGAGGAAAAGAACTATGTAAAGGTGTTTACCCCAACAGATGAATTTATACAAGCTTATACCACTTTGTTCAATTACCGGTTGAATGCCCGCTTTCCGGACAAGTGGGGCAAGGAAGAAGGCCTTAAAAAGTTCTTATATAAGTTTTCCAATACGACCAGCTGGAACGTGGAGAAGAAGATCACGGCAACAGATTTTTGGTCCAAGGTAAGTCCTTTTGCACAGGGTATTGATAGCAAGGACCTGGTGTCACTGAGGCAGGTTTTTCGCTCCACCTTGTTTTTTCAGCGCACATCGGCAGTTTACGGTCTTGATTTGGGAGTGTTTCAAAGCAGGAATAAGCAACTCTTGACGGGAGGCTTTGAAGATGCCCAACAGGAAGACTGGCGCTTAAACAGCCGGGTGAATTTCAATAAGCAGCTGAACCTTAAGATGACGATGTTGCAGGGAAGGAGAATTGCCGTTTCGGATTATTTGGATAATCGCAATTACCATGTCAAGCAGTGGGGGGGAGGCCCGGAGCTCAGTTGGCAGCCTTCCAGTATTTTCAGGACATCCTTGAATTATCGCTTTACCAACAAGTACAATGTTCAAAATAAGGAATCGGACGAACAGGCGGATTTGCATCAGTTGGGTATGGAAATGCGCTATGCCAAAGCGATCAAGACGACCTTGAACGGGATGCTGAAATATACCCATATTGATTTTAACGGGGTGTCGAATTCCCCTTTGGGCTATGAAATGCTGGAAGCCCTGACCATAGGAAGCAATGTGTCCTGGAGCATCAACTGGATACAGAAAATCGGAGAAGGACTGCAGCTAAACCTTACTTATGAAGGCCGGGATTCTGAAGGGCTCAATCGGCTGGTGCACACCGGAAGGATGCAGGTGTCGGCCTTGTTTTAATGGTACTGGTCCGTGAAAATGGTTTTTAGGGTTTTAGGTGTTTTTTGAAAAAGGAATAAAGCAGGCTTAAGTCATGATCTGATTGGGGAACAGAATGGCCGGTGCCGTAATTGACCAGTTCGCTGGTGGAAACCCCTAAGTTGTCCAGCTTGGCTTTGAAATGTTTTATCTGGTCGGAATAGTAGGCATCGTCATCGGTATTGTAAAAAAAGAAAACAGGTGCCGTAGCGGATGATTTTACCAGGTAGGCTGCTCCCATGGATTTCCAACGTTCAAGGTTGTCCGCTAAAGGACCCCATGCCCAAGGGCAGCGAGTTTCCAGGTTGGCATCACCGTCGTCCAGTCTGTTGTAGATTTGGGTATAGTCGAATACACCTGGGCCAAGGGCAGCCGCTTGCACATCATCTGAAATCCCCAGATGGAATCCTGCATTTTCAAATTCCGGAATGTCCCGGTCCCCAATGGCCAATGAGCCTGCTGTAGATCCCCGTGAAAATCCATAAATGCCGATTTGTCCTGAAAGACCTAAGGTGTTACCCATGGCCCGGAGCGTACGGATAGCCGATTTTACTTTTTGTGCAGCATCCGGATTGGTTTGATAGGATTTATAGGTGTCGTTTGGGCCGTCCAAAGGTTTGCCGCTGCCCCAAGGGCAGTATTTGGGATGGTCTGCTATGGCCCAGGCCATTCCGTTGGCGGGAGCACCTTCCAAAAAAGTGTCCTCAAAGCCGGCTAAGGTATAAGGGAGAAACAGCCTTTTATGTTGGTTGGCCGAAGTAAGCCTTCCCTTCTCTTTGTCAAAGGTGGCATAACTGTTACTATAGGAAAAGGAGAGGATTACCGGTACGTTGGTTTTGGGGTTGGCCGGGTAAACAATGTCCATGTACAAGGTGTCTCCATCAGTATATTGCGGAGGATGGTTATATACAGAAGGGGTGTCCTTAAAGTACGGGACATTTCGGGCAATGCGATATCCTTCGAAGAGCACAAAGGAGCGGGAGAGCGAACAATCGTTCAATCCGCAAAAGGAACCGCTGGCAATGGCCTTGTTGATGGCAATGATGTCTTTGTTGATTTTAGGGGAGACCGCATCGGGGCTTTTTTTATAATCCAGCGCTATTACCCGGTAGCCCTGGGAAAGGAGCCATCGGACATCTTTTTTGGTCTTGTTACCACCCGTCTTTTCGAAGCCCAGATTTTTCAAATAGATTATTGTGCTGAAATTTCCGCTGTAATCTTTGACCGGTGCTTTGGGAAGGCGGATAGTATAGTCAATCAACTGACCGGTGGATCGACTTTGCCATTGGCCGTTCTGAGCCATGCTGTTCAGGGAGGAGATCAGGAGCAGCAAGCAAAGTGTGGGAATAGAAAGCAATCGGGATCTGCAGCCTCGGTTATTCACGGTTTGTAAGGGTAGTTTTAGTAATTGGGGAGCAATTTAAAGGACTTGCAGGTCCGGTTCAAATAGACATGCTGCTTTTTCTCAAATGCAAGAATGATTTTTATCTATACTATAAAGTAACTGTTTGTTCATGTTTGTTCGCTGCCTTTCCCTTTTTAAGATGGGATAAGGATAGTGGCAAGCGGCTCCACTTTTCAGATACCCATTTTTGGTTGTTCATGCTCCACTTAATTATAATATTGTTTTCATCTACCATTTCGTATCGAAGTTGGCTTTCTGAACCATTCATTTGAGGGTTTACAGTATGCTCAATGATATGTTCTACTAATGTGCTGTCGGATGTTATATTATAGGTGCCATATTGGCCTATCGTGGTCTCTTGGGTTAAAATTTCTTTACCCCAAATAATAAACGTGTAAAAGGTGCTGTCCGAATTGATGACTTTGTAGTTTCCTGATTTCACTTCAATCATTTTACCTGTAAAATTATTCATTACAGCGGTTTGTCTCCAGATTCCAACAAGGGATTTAGAGGCCGGTATGTGGGTCTGGGCGGCAAGAGGTGACATAGCAATAAAAGAGATGAGGAAAGTGAATATACTTTTCATAGTTACTTTAGTTTATAAAATTTGTTGATCGTTTTATTAGAAGAAAATTTAGCGCTAGAAAAAAGGTAGATCACCTAAAGCAAATTCAAATAATTATTGACTAACAATGAGATTTTCTCAACTCAAATAAAAGGCCAGTTAATCAGGCTTTCGATAGAACACGTAAAAACAAATATTGAAATCCTTTCGGTTTTACTTTTTTTACAATTAACGACTCAATCTTTAGTTTCACAACTTTCTGATATTGAAAAAAAATAATTTTGAATAGGGGCGCACGATAAGATGGGCTCTATTCTTTGAAAGCCCAAATAGAATCTATCTATCATTAGAAAATGTAGACTTAAAAGTCATTTGTAAAAAAATAGGTAAAGATGGTTATTGATGATAAAATATTTTAATTTTATGTAATGCTTCGGTCACGGGTTTGCGGCCTGAAGAAATGATAATCTTAGTTGTATCTATAAAACCCTAAATCAAATTGACATTTATGAAAAGATTACTACTCTTACTGGTAGCACTGAGTTTCGGTTTTGGCTGTTCTAGCCCAAAGGAAGAAAGTGAAAATACGGAGACTGCCGTAGAGCCGACTAAAATCCCCGTCCATGCTTGGTTAGGGGGCTACAATGATAAGCCCGAAGAGGAAATCCGGGCGAAGTTTTCCGAATTTAAGGAGCACGGTATTGATGCCTTGATGTATAATGGTGGCCATGATCCGGCCAGTTATCAGAAAGTTGGTAAAATAGCCAAGGAGCTGGGTTTAGGCTTCCATGCCTGGATACCAACGATGGTGCAGCACAAGACGGATGAGATCGAGGCCGACTGGTATGCGGTAAACCGCAACGGGGAGTCTGCTTTGGAAAAGCCTGCTTATGTAGCCCATTATACTTTTCTATGTCCCAATAAGGAAGGGACTTATAATTTCCTGGAAAATATGTACAGCAAGGTGGCTGAAGTGGAGGAAGTAGATGCCATTCATCTGGACTACATCCGTTTTCCCGATGTGATATTGGCCAGGGGACTTTGGGACAAGTATGGCCTGACCATGGACAAGGAGCATCCACAGTTTGACTATTGCTACTGTGATGACTGTACCGGAGATTTCAAGGAAAAAACCGGCATTGATATCAAATCGGCGGAAGACCCTACCCAAGTGCAGGAGTGGAAGCAGTTCCGCTATGACCTGATCACAAGCATTGTAAACCGATTGTCCGATAAAGTCCATGAGCATGGAAAAGAAATCAATGCGGCGGTATTCCCAGGGCCACAATCCGTGGCGATGAAGCTGGTCCGTCAGGAATGGGACAAATGGAACCTGGATGCTGTTTTTCCAATGAACTACAATGATTTCTATTTGGAAGGAACAGATTGGATCGGGGAGATTACCAAAGAAGAAGTCAATGCGGTTGATGGCAAGATGCCGGTATATAGCGGCCTGTTCATCTGTCCAAATCCTGAGAAGAAGGCTGAAATAGCAGACCCTGAGGGGCATGGACTGATCCCCAGCGAATTGGGAGAGGCTATCCGTCAGTCAATGAAAAACGGGGCCAAAGGCATTTGTTTGTTTACCCCGGGAAGAATGACCGACGAACACTGGGCGGAATTGAAGAAAGCGATTTATCCATGATGAATAGGCTGCGCCAGCTCCCATTTAATGAGTTGACAAGCTAGGTGAATCATACAAATTTAGTTTGTTGTACCAGTCCGACCAGTCGGACTGGTACAACAAACTTTCTTCCTCGATGAGCTCCGCGCCCTACGAGGTAAAGTAAAAACCACATCATTTTTCTCTCCAGAAGGATTTCTTGTTCCTTTTTTAGCGCATGTAGAGCGCAAGATCAAAACAATATTGTTTAGGATTTCCAGCGGAAAATCTGTAATTATATGTCCAGCTGAAATATTATCGTGATAGAAAAGCGATAACAGTACATAACTAATAATTACACTCTCCAACCAGAAGGATAACATGGCAAAGATTCCAAAACCATTTATCGATTTTAGGGAAGATTTTCCTGAAGTGAGTCAGGCCTATTTTTCTTTAGGCAAAGCCGTTCATGAAGCCGGTCCTATTGACAGTAAAACCCGTGCACTTATCAAACTGGGGATTTCCTGTGGTGCCCAGAAAGAAGGGGCGGTCCATTCCCATACCCGAAAAGCATTGGATGCAGGCTGCTCCAAAGAGGAAATTCGCCATGCGGTGATATTATTGCTACCTACCTTGGGCATGCCTTCCATGATGGCAGCCATGACTTGGGTGAACGATATTCTGGAATCGGAAGAAGACCGATAAGGCTTCTTAATTCAATACAATTCCATTGTTGTAAATACTTTCATAGGCCGTTTCAAGGCCTTGTATGAGCGTTGTTGGGCTTAGTTTTTTGCCGACCATTTTGATGCGGCCAGACATTGTTCCTGTTCGTGTTATTCTCTGGGAAAGGAGGCGTAAAATGGTAGCCTTTCAGATTAAAACATGTAACTTTGTGACCGGTAAATAGTTGTTGTACTAACAATTGGAGAAACAAATAATTGGCAGTTCTTAGTGCGAGGAAATCGGTTGTCAAGTCGGTGGAAGCCAGAGATTTTAGTTTCGTTCCAATTAGTGCAATTAATGGATTAAAATTAAGATAAAGCATTATGCCCAAAAGCATTTTAGTGACAGGAGGAACCAAAGGTATTGGCAGGGCGATCATCCGTCGTTTTGCGCAGGAAGGGTTTGATATTTTTACCTGTTCAAGACATCAAGAGGACTTACAATCATTGGTCGAGGAAATCCATAGGGATTTTACCGGTGTGGCCATTCATACCAAAGTGGCAGATCTTTCCAAAAAGGAGGAGGTCAAGGCTTTGGCCGATGCCGTAAGGACCGCCTTTGTCCCAGACGTACTGATCAATAATTCCGGAGTGTTTCTTCCCGGAGCCATCCATAATGAACCGGAAGGGAACTTTGAATATATGATGGAAACCAACCTGTACAGTGCCTATTATCTGGTAAGGGAATTTGCCCAGGAGATGATTGACCGCAGATCGGGACATGTTTTCTCCATGGGGTCTATCGCCGGGATCACGGCCTACGCCAATGGGGGAAGTTACGCCATTTCAAAATGGGCCATGCTGGGCATGACCAAGTGTCTGAGGCAAGAGCTAATGCCGTATAATATTAAAGTAACCTCAGTACTCCCCGGAGCGACGCTTACCGCGAGTTGGGAAGGCGTGGATATTCCGGAAGAGCGCTTTATGAAAGCAGAGGATGTAGCGGAATCAGTTTGGTCGGCTTATAACCTTTCTGACCGGTCTGTTGTTGAAGAGATAGTCATCAGGCCCCAACTAGGGGACTTGTAAAAATAGCTAAACATGGAAATCAAAGATACCATAGCAAATACCAACTACTGTAATAGCCTCACGCACTATTCCAGAAGAAAGACCATTCCGGTCAAAATCGGAGATGTGATCGTGGGAGGAGACCATCCTATCGTGGTGCAGTCCATGACCACCAAGGATACAATGGATACGGAAGGATCCATTGAAGAGTGTATCCGGATGATAGAAAGTGGTTGTGAACTGATCCGTATTACTGCTCCCAGTATCAAGGAGGCCGAGAACCTTAAAAATATCAAAGAAGGCTTGGCGCAGCGAGGTTATTATGTGCCTCTGGTAGCAGATATCCATTTTACCCCAAATGCTGCTGAAGTAGCGGCCCGCATCGTGGAAAAGGTGCGGATCAATCCGGGCAACTATGCGGATAAAAAGAAATTTGAGGTAATCGAATACACCGAAGAAAGTTATCAGGCGGAGCTGGAGCGGATCCGTGAGCGGTTTTTGCCTTTGGTAAAGATCTGTAAGGAGCATGGGACAGCCATGCGTATCGGAACTAACCACGGTTCTCTCTCTGACAGAATCATGAGCCGCTATGGAGATACCCCATTGGGCATGGTAGAATCTGCGCTGGAGTTTTTGAGGATTTGCGAGGAGGAAAATTACCATGATATTGTGATTTCCATGAAGTCGTCCAATACGCAGGTCATGGTCCAAGCTTACCGTTTGCTGGTGCAAAAACTGGATGAAGGGGGCTTTAAGCCTTATCCCCTCCATTTGGGAGTGACAGAAGCAGGTGATGGTGAAGACGGTAGGGTAAAGTCGGCAGTGGGTATAGGAACACTGTTGGAAGATGGTTTGGGGGATACTGTTAGGGTTTCGCTAACGGAAGATCCGGAGCATGAGGCTCCCGTGGCCAGGGCATTGGTAGACCGATATACCGTGAGGGAAGGGCATGCGAAAATCAAGCCTATTGAAGAGTATCCGCTGAATCCTTTCGAATACAAAAGAAGGGAAAGTCTGGAGGTGTTCAATTTTGGAGGACACAACGTACCCAGGGTGATCACGGACATTTCCAAGGTGGAAAATATTACGGCCAAAGAAATGAAAAGCACAGGGCACTTTTATCTGCCCGAGCTGGACAAGTGGAAGATGAATGACCTGGGCTGTGACTTTGTCTACAGTGGAAACAATCCGATCTCCTTCATGTTGCCCAATGGTATGCGCGAAATCGTTGATGCAGCGGTTTGGGAAGGATTGGAAGATATCAATAATAAATACCCGGCTTTTACACTGGCAGAGCTGAGGGAAACGGAAAGCTTACATCGGGAACTTAATTTTCTGAAGCTTAAAGATGTGGAAGTGGAAGAGGCGGTTTCCGTTTTGGAGGGGAGAAAGGATGTGGTAATCATTCTCCACAGTGACAACAGGCATAATATGCCGGCCTTGAGAAGGGCGTATATCGCTTTGATCAATGCGGGGATCAAACTACCTGTGGTTACCGAAGCAGGGTATAAAAAACAGGACGCAGACCAGACCATGTTGTATGCCGCCACAGATTTTGGAGGCTTGCTGATCGATGGGTTGGGAGATGGCGTGATGCTTGGCTTGGAAGAAAAGGGTGAGCTGGACAGGAAAGCCTTGCTTAAGACGGTAAAGCTTCATAATTCAGTGAGTTTTGGGGTGCTGCAGGCTGCACGGACGAGGATGTCGAAAACGGAATACATCTCGTGCCCTTCATGTGGAAGGACCTTGTTTGATCTGCAGGAGACCACGGCCATGATCAGAAAACGTACAGACCACCTAAAAGGCGTCAAGATCGGCATAATGGGCTGCATAGTAAATGGTCCCGGGGAAATGGCAGATGCGGACTATGGTTATGTGGGGTCTGGAAAAGGGAAGATTACTTTGTACAAAGGCAAGGAAGTGGTAAAAAGGTCTGTGCCTTCAGAGGATGCTGTGGATGAACTGATCAATATTATCCGTGAGGATGGCCAGTGGATTGAACCAGAGTCGGTAGAGTAGTTGTTTGTATAGGTAAATAGTATCAAGACATTAGACGCTAGACTAAAGACGTTAGATGGAGGTCTCATAACCAACAGACTGATTGGAGTCAGTTTTGGAGAGTGTTTGGCGATAAAAGAAGGGACTCATGACGCCATGTCTGGCTGCCAACAGGAAGGCTCTCTACCCAATACCAATAAACTTATAAAATAGGAATATGGCCAATAAAAATAAATTCAGTGAGTTTTTCAAGGTGGGAGAAGTAGGTAATTACTTCGTTCGGGTATTTAAGAAAACGGATCCCAACCAAAAGTCAAATTTCAATCTTCGGATGATGCATGGGATCAACAGGATTTCCATTCTGATGTTCTTGGCGGCATTGCTCCTTTGGGTAGTAAGAAGGCTTATGTAAGCTGGAACATATAAAGGTGATGCGTTTCACTTAAGTCCCACTACTCACTACTCCCTACTATATAATATGGACATTGTTTTTTTTAGAGATTATTGCCTTAAAAAGTCCGGAGTGTCAGAGGATACCCCCTTTGACGCGGATACCCTTTGTTTTAAGGTGGGAGGCAAGATTTTTGCGATCATCGATATTGAGCGTTTTGAGAGTGTCAACCTGAAATGTGATCCCGAATGGGCCATGGAGCTGAGGGAGGAATATGAGGGGATTGTGCCGGGCTATCACATGAATAAAAAACATTGGAACACGGTGTTATTCAGCGGGGTGGTTCCTGATCCCTTGATTTTAAAGCTGGTAAATCATTCTTATGACTTGGTATTCAAAAGTTTGCCACGGAAACTGCAAAATGAAATTGCACCATGAGTTTTCTTAAAGTCAGTGAGGTAAGTAAGCAATACGACGAGAAGAATGTTGCTTTGGAAAAATTCAGTTTGCAGGTTCCAAGAGGCGGCATTGTGTCGATGGTGGGGGAGAGCGGCTCTGGCAAAAGCTCCCTGTTGAGAATCATTGCCGGTCTGGAGGTGCAGAGCTCAGGTGTGGTGCATTTGGGTGACCAAAAAATCCTGAATCCTCAGCAGAAGCTGGTTCCGGGATACGATGAAATCCAATTGATCCACCAAGAATATAAATTATATCCCAGCTCCACCGTGGAGGAAAATATTGCCCGACCTCTACTTTTGTACGATAAGGACTATCAGAAGCAAAGGGTGGAGGAACTTTTGGGATTATTGTCCTTGAAAGAGCATAGGAATAAAAAGCCCAAGCAGCTATCAGGAGGGCAACAGCAGAAAGTAGCCATCGGGCGTGCTTTGAGCATAGAGCCGGAGGTGCTGTTGTTGGATGAACCTTTCAGTAGCTTGGATGCCATACAGAAAAGGGAGCTGATCGAAGAACTGAAGGTGATTTTTGAAGGGCTGGAGGTTACGGTAATCTTTGTGACCCATGATGTGGATGATGCCTTGTTGATGAGTGAGCAATTGCTGATCATTCAAAAAGGGAAGATGATACAGCAGGGCAATGTACGGGAGATTTTTAGAAAGCCCGCCAACGAGTATGTGGCCAAGCTGTTTGGCTATCTGAACCCTGTTCCTGGAGAGAAAAAGACTTATATAAGGCCTTCAGATATTAGTTTTGGCGAGTCTAAAGGGCTTCAGGCTAAAGTGGTAAAGCAGCAATACCTGATCCATTATAATTTGCTGACCCTTGAGGTAGAAGGGGGGATGACCTGGAAAGTGGATGATGCTTCAAGAAATTATGAAGTGGGAGACGAGGTGTTTTTGAGCTTTAATGAGGAAAAGCTGATCAGTTTTGAAAAGTAGCGTATAAGTAATACTAAAAAAAAAACAGACAATAAATCCTATTATAAGGAGGTCCGGATTCCAAATCCGGACCAGTAAGTGAGCAGTAGGAACATTCATGGCATGACTTAAAGTCATGCCATGAATTATGGTTTTCCAGTAGTTTTTTATCCAGCGTCTATCTTTCCTTATCTGCTATTAATGCTGGTGTCCATGCTCTCCATGCACATGGCCATGGACGATTTCTTCAGCGGTGGCTTCCCTGACTTCCATCACTTCTCCCTCAAAATGCAACCTGAAATTCACCAGGGGATGGTTAAAGTCCAATAGCAATTGGTCGCCAAGGTCTTTCAGCACCTTTGCCTGCATGGGATAGCCTTCTTCGTCTACCAAGGGAAGGAAGTTGCCTTCCTGCAGCATTTCTGGCTTGAAACCTCTGTCTTCTGTTAATTGTGCTTTTTCAATATCCACGATCAGCTCATCATCTGCGGGACCATAAGCTTCATCCACTTCTAAAATAAAGTGGAAACTTTCCCCTTCCTTCTTGTGTGCCAGGTAATCCTCAAACTTCTCCGGTAGACCGCTGTTGCCAAATATAAAATAGAATGGGTCTTCCTGATCCCTGACCTCTACACTAAAGGGGGCAGATTCCTCATCTTCTTTGCTCACCTTTAGTTCATAGGTGAGCCCTACTACTTTGTTGTTGGATATTTCCATTGGTTAACTTTTGCTTTAGGACAAATATAGGGATTTGAATAAATCGAGCATATAAAATGAAAGATAAGTGAGGTGTGAAGAGATGATTTTCAAAAATGTGGGGCTATCTTCATGTTTGATCATCTGTTTATCGGTGATTTGGTTAATAGTTGAATGGATCAACTGCTCAGCCGGGATAATTCAGGTACAAAAAAGGTTTGCCCTTAACAAGAACAAACCTTTTATGAAGATATAGATCAGTTTTTAAACCACAATATTTACAATCTTGCCAGGGACCACGATGACTTTTTTCGGCGATTTACCGTCCAGCCATTTGGCTACTCCTGGATCTCCCAATGCTGCTTTTTCAATTTCATCCTTGCTCAGGCTAAGGGAAAGGGGCAGTTTTACCCTCATCTTTCCGTTGATGGAAATGGGGTATTCATGGGCGTTTTCTGTGAGGTATTCCTCATTGTATTTGGGGAATTCCGCATTCAGAACAGAGGTTTCATGACCCAACAAAGCCCATAATTCCTCGGCAATATGCGGGGCGAAAGGCGATACTATGATGGCCAAAGGTTCCAGAATCTCTCGTTTATTGCACTTCAATCCGGATAACTCGTTGACACAGATCATAAAACCGGAAACAGAGGTATTGAAAGAATAATTGGCCATGTCCTCTTCTACCTTTTTAATGGTTTTATGAAGGGCCTTCAGCTCCTCCTTGCTTGCTTTTTCATCCGAAACCGCAAAGTTGCCGTTTTTGTCCTGGAACAATCTCCAGAGCTTCTTCAGGAATTTGGAAACCCCGTCGATGCCATTGGTGTTCCAAGGTTTGAACTGCTCCAAAGGCCCTAGGAACATCTCATAAAGCCGCAAGGTGTCGGCGCCATACCGTTCGATGATATCATCCGGGTTGACCACATTGTATTTGGACTTGGACATTTTTTCCACTTCAGCCCCACAGATGTATTTGCCATCTTCCAGGATAAATTCAGCATCTGCCAGATCAGGCCTCCAAGCTTTGAATTTTTCCAGATCAAGTTGATCATTATAGACGATATTGACATCCACGTGCATAGGGACAGTGTCAAAATCCTTTACAAGGCCATGGCTGACAAATTGATTGCTGCCCTTTACCCTGTAGACAAAGTTTGACCGGCCTTGGATCATCCCCTGGTTGATCATCTTCTTGAACGGTTCCAGGATGTTAATGTGTCCACGGTCATAGAGGAATTTGGTCCAGAACCGGCTGTATAGCAAGTGTCCGGTGGCATGTTCCGCTCCCCCGATATAGAGATCCACCGCTTCCCAATATTCCTGGGCTTCTTTGCTGACAAATTCATCGGTGTTATTAGCGTCCATATAGCGAAGGAAATACCATGAGGAACCAGCCCATCCAGGCATGGTGCTCATTTCCAGCGGGTATTCTCCATCGGAGGTTTTATAGGTCCAGTCCTTGGCCCTGCCCAGTGGAGGCGCACCGTCCTCCGTAGGAAGGTATTTGTCCACCTCTGGCAATACCAAAGGAAGGTCTTTTTCATCAATCAGATAAGGAATGTCGTCCTTAAAGTATACCGGAAGAGGTTCACCCCAGTAACGCTGCCGGGTAAAGATGGCATCGCGCATTCTGTATTGGATTTTTCCTTTGCCTATCTTTTCTTTTTCCAGGAAGGAAATCGCTTTGTCCATGGCTTCTTTCATGGGAAGTCCATTGATCAGCTCGGAATTCATGGCAATGGCTCCCCAGCCGTCAAAAGGAATATCGTCTACACTTCCCTCCAATACCTGGCGGATTTCCAGGCCGAAGTGTTTGGCAAAACGGTAATCACGCTCGTCGTGTGCCGGTACGGCCATCACGGCTCCTGTGCCATAGCCTGCCAACACATAGTCTGCTATCCAAACCGGGATTTCCTCTCCATTAAAAGGGTTGATGGCATAGCTGCCGGTAAAAGCACCGGAGATGGTTTTGACATCACTCATTCGGTCCCTTTCGGATCGGTTTTTGGCTACTTGGATATAAGCTTCCGCTGCTTCCCGCTGATCATCGGTGATGAGTTCAGCCGCCAGGTCACTTTCAGGTGCCAGGGCCAAATAGGTCACTCCGTAGATAGTGTCGATACGGGTAGTGAAAACCTTTATTTTGTTATCTCTTCCTTTAACCTGAAAGACCATTTCTGCTCCCGTGGAACGACCGATCCAGTTACGCTGCATTTCCTTGATAGGTTCATGCCAGTCCACTTTTTCCAGATCGTTCAGCAAGCGCTCTGCGTAGGCAGTGATCCGCATGCTCCACTGCATCATTTTCTTTCTCTCCACAGGATGCCCTCCTCTTTCGGAGAAGCCGTCCTTCACTTCATCATTGGAAAGCACGGTGCCCAATGCCGGACACCAGTTGACCGTAGTTTCTGCCAAGTAGGTCAGCCGGTATTGCAAAAGTATTTGTTGCTGTTGTTTCTCGGAAAACCCGTTCCATTCATCCGCGGAAAAGACTGCCACCTCATCATCACAGACCACGTTCACCTTGGCGTTGCCTTCTTTTTCGAAAGTGCTGATCAGCTCTTGGATATCTTTGGCCTTGTCGGCGGTTTTATCATAATAGCTGTTGAACAGCTGCATGAAAATCCATTGGGTCCACTTATAGTAGGCTGGATCTGAAGTCCTGACCTCTTTGTCCCAGTCAAAGGCAAAGCCGATGTTTTTCAGCTGCTCGGTATACCTTTTGATATTTTCTTCCGTGGTAATGGCTGGGTGCTGTCCCGTTTGGATGGCATATTGCTCTGCAGGTAGGCCGAAAGAGTCGTATCCCATTGGGTGGAGGACATTATAGCCTTTTAGCCTTTTGAACCGTGCGACGATATCAGAAGCTATGTAGCCAAGAGGATGCCCAACATGTAGCCCCGCACCGGAAGGGTAAGGGAACATGTCCAAACTGTAGAATTTTGGTTTTTTGGGGTCAATTTTTGCATTGAAAAGCTGGGAAGTCTCCCATTTTTTCTGCCATTTTTTTTCTATTTCTTGAAAATTATAGTCAGCCATTTTTAGCAAAATTGTTACTTAGAATAGGATCGGTTGCAAAATTAAAAAAATAAATGGGATATGCCTTTGAAAATCCTCAGTATATCATGGTGCATGGGGGATAAGAGGGAAGGAGGAAGTTTGAAGGACGAGGTTTGAAGTTTGAAGAGGGAAGTTTGAAGTACGAAGTGTGCTCAATACTCAATACTAAATACAAATACGACTTTAAATCTAATGTCTAAAGTCTAGCGTCTAATCTCCCTTTACCAGAACCTTCTAGGGCGATGGAATGCAGGACTTTTACGTTTCCAAATGTCCCATAATTTGTCAGTAATATAAATTTCCACACCAAAATTCAGTGTGAAATAGCCATCAAAACGATGGTCGAGACCGCTTCCTCTTCGGATTTTGTGCTGCAAATCCCCGTTTCTATCAAAATATACTCCGTTTCTGATTTTTTCCACGTCCGGCTGGCCATTTTCATACAACCAGTCGGGGTTCCTTACGGCCAGGCGAAGCCTTTCTGGCATGGGACCTTCACCATAATCACCGTAACTTTCCAAAAGGCTGAGGTAGGAATCTTTGAGGTTAAAGCTACTGATGTCATCCAGATAGTCCGTCAGGGTGAACCGGTAATTTCCCTCAATAAATAAATCGGTGTTTACATTGAGTTTATATTTCATGCCCAATCCCATGGGGAAGACCATGACGATGCCAGGGTAAGACTTTTCTTCCAGAGCCAAAGGCCTAAGGCTGACCCATTCTCCGTCAAGTCGGGCTTTGGGCGTATTTGTACTTGCTCCCACTCCCGCAAAGGCATACCAGTTCAGGAAATGACGGGTGATATTATCTATTTTGACCGGCTTCCAATGATATTCAGCGAGTAGGGCTGCCTCTATATTCCGGGCTCTAAAATGGAGATTCCTTGGGCTTCTATGGGACCTGGGGTCTGCAGGAGGATCCTGGCCTGACATTTGGATAAAGGAAGATTCCAGGCGGAGGCGGGTTTTGGTGCCTATCGTCCTTCGCACATTAACAGAGAAATTGTATTCGGGCTGTACACCTTCCTCGTATTTCCATAAGGAATACAGCTCTCCAAAGTATTGGGTAAGTCCTCCACTGGCCCCGACCGACCAGGGTTTTTCATACCTGAACCTATATAAACTCTGGGAATGGGATTGCCCAAACACCAGTAAAGCGAAAAATAGGATCAAGAACCGTTTCATTAATATGGATTGGTTTATAACGATGTGGTATTCAAATACAATTTTGATGTATATATACACAATTATACCGATAAATCCATATTTTTAATTTTACTCTTTTGCTAGAGGCTCAATGGGTTAGGTTGGGGAATCCGTGAATGCGCTTAGTTTTGTGTAGTGTCAAATCCCGATTTGAGGTGCAAGTCTCTTTGAGGGAATGGGATCTCAATACCTTCTTCGTTAAATCTTCTGAATATTTCGTAATACAGCTGGCTTTTCAAGACTTGAGGTTTGTTGATGTAGTCAGAGGTCCATACCCTGAGTATAAAATTAATGCTGCTGTCTCCGTATTCTAAAAAAAGTACGTCGGGGGAAGGCGTTTTTGATACGCCATCATTATTTGTAGCCACTTCCATCAAGACGGCCTTTACTTTTTGGGGGTCTTCCTTATAGGAAACCCCCACAGGGAAATTGAAGCGGATATTGCGGTCATTATGAGACCAGTTGATCACAGGGCTGTCTATAAACTGACTGTTGGGGACGATAATAGAGATATTGTCGTTGGTCAGGATCATGGTGGACCGGGAGGAAATTTTAATTACGTCTCCGTTGACGTCCCCGACTTCGATACGGTCGCCGACCTTAATGGGGCGCTCAAACAAAATGATCAGTCCGCTGATAAAGTTGTTGGTGATGTTTTGCAGACCAAAACCAATTCCGACACCCAACGCACCGGCCAGAATGCCAAGGGCACTAAGGTCAATGCCGACATTTTGGATGATCATGATAAAGCCGCCGATCAGTAAAATGTAGCGGATGATCGTGCCGACAGATTGTCTGGTACCCATATCCATATGGTACCTGGTCAAAAGTTTGTTGACGATGAATTTCCTGATCCATTCGGTCACCACTACCAATATAAAGACGGAGAATATCAAGGCGATGATCACCCCTACGGTCAGCTTGGATTCGCCCAAGGTCACTATGGTGTATTCCAAGAAATTGTTAAGCCTTTCTAAAAATGCAGCAATACCGTCCTCTTTAACGTCCTGTAGAAGTTCTTCCATATACTCCGTAATAAATGTCTGTCAAACTTTAATTTGCGACACACAAATTAATAATATTTATATTGCGAAACCAGTTGTTGGTTGTATCATTAAAATAATAGGTATAATCAATAACCACGTTTTGTATAACCTATTTGTACTTCTGAAGATCTAGTTTTATTTAATAGTATGAGCAAACAGAAAGATGAGTTAGAACACCGCCTTAAACTCCGTAATATTCACCTTTCAGATTATAATGATATCAGGGACATAATGATGTCCATTTATCAGGAGAAAGCCATGACCTATACCCGTCAGGAATTCAAAAACCAGCTGAAAGCTTTTCCTGAGGGACAAATATGTATTGAAGATAATGGGAAGGTAGTTGCCGTAGCCCTGAGTTTGGTAGTGGAGTATTCCAAATTTGGGGACAATCATACCTACGATGAAATCACAGGATATGGGAGGTTTGATACCCACGATCCGGAAAATGGGGATACTTTATATGGGACGGATGTTTTTGTGGATAAAGAATACAGGGGGCTGAGATTGGGCAGAAGACTCTATGATGCGCGGAAGGAATTGTGTGAAAACCTGAACCTTAGGTCGATCATTGCCGGAGGAAGAATTCCTGGATACCGCAATTATGCGGATAAGATCACACCTAGAAAGTACATAGAGCTGGTCAAAAACAAGGAGATGTACGATCCGGTGCTGTCCTTCCAGCTGGCCAATGAATTTCATGTAAGAAAGGTCATTACCAAGTACCTTCCAGAGGATAAGGATTCCAGGGCCTATGCCACCTTGTTGGAATGGAACAATATCTACTTCGACAAGGAAGAAAAACTGATCGGCAATAAAAAGACCATTGTAAGGCTGGGTTTGGTCCAGTGGAAAATGAGGCGATTCAAGGATGTAGATGACCTGATGCAGCAGGTAGAGTTTTTTGTGGACACAGTATCAGGCTACAAATCGGATTTCTGTTTGTTGCCGGAATTCTTTAATGCCCCTCTCTTAGCGGACTTTAACGATATGGATGCTTCTGAGGCCATTCGGAACCTTGCCGACTATACCGAAGAGGTATTGGTTCGGATGAGGGACCTGGCCTTGTCTTATAATGTCAATATCATCGCGGGAAGTATGCCTGAGTACGATGGTAAAAAGCTGAGGAACGTGAGTTATCTCTGCAGAAGGGACGGGACCTTGGACAAGCAATACAAGCTGCACATTACCCCTGATGAACAATCCTATTGGGGACTTCAGGGCGGAAACGGTATACGTGTGTTTGATACGGACGCCGGAAGGATTGGGATATTGATATGCTATGATGTGGAATTTCCCGAGCTGGGCAGGATTTTGGCAGAGCAGGAGATGGACATTTTGTTTGTTCCATTCTGGACAGATACCAAAAATGCCTACCTTCGTGTCAGCACTTGCGCAAAGGCCAGGGCGGTAGAAAATGAATGTTACGTGGCCATCACGGGATCGGTAGGCAACCTTCCCAGGGTGGAAAATATGGATATACAGCATTCCCAGGCTGCGATTTATTCCCCGTGTGATTTCTCATTTCCTCATGATGCCGTCATTGCAGAAGCATCACTGAATACAGAGACCACGATTGTTGCCGATGTGGATTTGGATTTGTTGACTAAGCTGCGCAAAGCAGGAAGTGTGAGAAACCTGGAGCAAAGAAGGCTGGACCTTTATTCGATCCAGTGGAAGAAGAAATAGGCCGTAGGGGAGTATCAAGTACAAAGTATCAAGTACAAAGTACAAAGTATCAAGTACTGTGTACAGATAGGCCAATGCCTATTTCGGGTTTAACTCAATAACTATTCATCAAATGGAAAATTACCTGAAAGGGATTGATAAAAAAATATATGAAAAAGCGGCCAAGATAAAGCTGCTGATCACTGATGTGGACGGGGTGCTTACTGACGGCGGGGTGATCTATGACGATCATTATCTCGAATTGAAAAAATTCAACGTGAAAGATGGGCTGATCGTAAAAGTCCTGCAGAAACATGGCGTGAAGATCGGTGCCATCACCGGTCGTAACTCCCCTGTGGTACGCAGCCGCTGCAAGGAGCTGGGTTTTGACTTTCACTACCATGGCATTCAGGATAAAGGAGAAAAACTGGATGAGGTGCTGGAAGATTTTGACCTTAGTCTGTCAGAGTGCGCCTATATCGGTGATGATTTGATTGATTTACCGATTTTGACCAAAGTGGGGCTGTCTGTAGCGCCTTTGGATGCACTGCCCTATGTGAAAGAAGAAGTGGACATGGTGTCTTCTTTGCCAGGAGGCAAAGGGGTCTTCAGGGAAGTGGGGGATTTGATTTTAAGTGCCAAGGGATTTTTGGATGATATTATTAAGCAATTGAAAGAAAAATAAGCAATGCAAGTATTTAAGCAAGCGATGAAAATCACGGACAATATAGTCTTGGGGGAGGGGAAGCCCGTCCTTTTTGCCGGGCCCTGCGCCGTGGAGAGTTTTGATATCTGCATGGAAATAGGCAGTACTGTAAAGGCTGAAGCAGAAAAACTGGGCTTTTCTTATGTGTTCAAGGCCTCATTTGATAAGGCCAATAGGACTTCGTCGGGTTCCTTTAGAAGTATCGGTATGGACCAGTCCCTGGCAGTATTACAAAAGGTAGGAAAAGAGTTGGGGGTGCCTTTGGTGACCGATATCCACGAGAGTTACCAGGCAAAAGAGGTGGCTGAAGTAGTGGATGTACTGCAGATCCCTGCATTTTTGTGCCGACAGACAGACTTGCTTTTGGCGGCAGGGGAGACAGGAAAAGCCATTAAGATCAAGCGAGGACAGTTTATGGCTCCTGAAGACATGCAGTATGCGGTCAACAAGGTAAAGTCAACAGGGAATGAGAATGTATGCCTTACGGAGAGGGGCTTTACCATGGGGTACCATAACTTGGTGGTGGACATGAGGGCGCTCCCTACCATGCGTCAATTTGCTCCGGTGGTGTTTGATATTACCCATTCTGTACAGCAGCCGGGAGGACAGGGAGGTTCCAGCGGAGGCCAGCGTGAATTTGCGCCTTTTTTGGCGAGGGCGGCAGCGGCAGCAGGCGTGGATGGATTCTTTATAGAAACCCACCCGGATCCTTCCAAGGCCTTGAGTGACGGGCCCAATATGATCCCATTGGAAAAAATGCCGGCCTTTTTAGAGATGCTCAAGGAGGCCTGGGAGATGGGCCAAAAGTACGTTGGATTTGAAGTGCAATAAATTTTAGAAAGCCGGCTCCTGAAGCCGGCTTTTACTTTTTTTAGTTAAAGCTTCATGGTGCTTATGTTAATTTAGAGGGTTATTTTTATTATAAGACTGGAACATTCAATATAAACTGAATCATTTATTGTCCCCGTTTAAACGCCATCTTTATGAAAGTAGGAGCTTTGTATATCTGTTGGTTTTGGCTTTCGATGAACGTCTATGGCCAGACTGCCCCGACGGCGTCAGGTTTTTCTTCAGAGATCAGGAACATATTAGAGACCGCTGAAGGAGAGGAGATGGCTTCTCTTGGTAATGTCCATCTAAGCGAATATCATCTATTGTTGGAGTTTTACAGTAAGAGAGGATTTGAGGCTGCCTGGACTCAAGATGATGGTTTAAGTTCAGCGATGATGGAACTGGAGAAGCAGATTGAGGAGTCCAAATTTGACGGGTTCATTCCTGAAGATTACCACCTGTCTGAAATAAAATCAATCATAAAGGGCTTTCAAGGTGCTTTAGAAAGAAAAAGTCCCCTAGAGGTGGCCTACATAGATGTGGTGTTTTCCGACGCTTATTTCAAGCTTGCAACGGATCTCTATTATGGAAAGGTGTCACAGTCCGCATTGAAATCAGGCTGGAGGATACCCCAAAAGAAAGGTGATTTTGATTTTGAAGGCGCTTTGGAATCTGCTTTAGCTCAGGATAAGGTCGGGGAGAGTCTCAGGCAGTTTTGGCCTAATTATCAAGTCTATGCCAGAATGAGGGAAAGTTTGAGGGCATATCATGAATTGGATGAGCAATCCAGCAAGAAATGGAGCAAAATCCCCTATGGTATCCTGCTCAAGCCCGGGGATAAAGGAAAACAGGTGCCTGAACTTAGGGATAGGCTGATGTATTGGGGAGATCTTCAGAAGTACGAAGTTGTACAGCCGGGGAAATATGATTCCATAATGCTTGGGGGGATTCTGAAATTCCAGCAGCGAAACGGCCTCAACCCGGACGGAGTGATCGGGCCGGAGACTTTGCGGGCGTTCAATGCATCGCCAAAAGACCTTATAAAGAAGGTAGCGGTAAACCTGGAGCGTCTGAGGTGGCTGCCGGATACTGTGCTACAGGATCAGTTCGTCATTGTAAATAGTGCGAATTTCCAAGTGGACTACGTGCAGAACAATGGATTGGATACGATATTTTCCTCACCTGTTATCGTAGGAAAACGATATCTCTCCACCCCGGTTTTTAATGGGGAGATGTCCTATATTGTTTTCAGTCCTCATTGGACCGTTCCATTCTCCATGGTTAAAAGAGAAATGATCCCCGAGATAAAAAAGGACATCAATTATCTTCAGGAAGAACACCTCAAGGTTCTGACCTATGCCGGTTCCGAGGTGGATCCCAGTACTATAGACTGGGGGAAGGGGATTTCCAAAAACTTTCCTTATATCATCAGACAAACTCCCGGTCCGCACAATTCCCTGGGATTGGTGAAGTTTATGTTTCCGAATAAGTACAATGTCTACATGCACGATACTCCTGTCAAGTCACTTTTTTCAAAAGATATCAGGGCTTTCAGCCATGGTTGTATCAGGGTGAAGAAATCCGCCGAGCTGGCTGAAAAAATTTTGGCTGGCTATGAGGGTTGGGATAAACAAAAAATTCAGGAAGCCATGAACGGAGGAAAGGAAATCACGGTAATGCTCAAAAAAAGAATACCCGTAGTGGTCTTATATTTGACCTTTTGGACAAATACAATGGGAAAGCCTGAAATCAGAAAGGATATTTATGGCAGAGATGAGGAAATTGCATCAGCGATGTTTGCTTCACAGAGGTGACGGTTTGCTGTTGATAAGCGGGCTCTTTTGTTTGTAGGTTGCGTCGTCAGCATAAATAAACAGACAGGACTGTTCTTTAATTGTTTTAATGATGTCTTTGTGTTCGGCCATAGGGAGGGCCGGGCAACCTAAACTTCTGCCCAATCGGCCGGCGTTTTTTATAAAAGAGGGGTTGGCGTATTGGGCCCCATGCATGACAATGGCCCGGTTTCGGGCATTATCATTGAACCCTTTTTCGACACCGTCAAGTCTTAGGCTGTAGCCGTGTTTTCCGTGGTAAGTTTCGGCGGTGACATAGAAGCCCAAGCTGCTCATATAACTCGAAGGGGTATTGGAGAATTTTTTTGCCAATAGGTTGCCGCTGTTTCTGCCATGGGCTACCCAGGTATGGTGTAAGACATCTCCGTTTTGAGTATCGATGGTCCAAAGCCTTTTTTGGGTGGAGGGCAAGGTGAAATCTATTATTGTCAGCGGTTTATTGGGTTTGATGCTTCCTCCATTTACCAGTTTGACATAGCCGTTGACAGCCATTTGGAGGGCTTCCTCTTGCGGTGATGCTGGTAAAAGGGCAAGATGTTCTGATAGCTTTTGGTAGAGGGATGCTGCCTCGCTTGGTGTGGAGGACTTTTCTCCATTTTTAGGAAAAAAGGAGAAAAGGGCCGTACTACATAGTAATAACAGCATCAGTGAAATTCTGAAAGGTGTTTTTATAGGCACAACTTTTGACGGTGTTTGGGTGAGTGTAACTGCTTTAAATAAAGTAGTTTACGGATGATTATAACGAACAAAAGTAAACTAATTATCTATAATTTGAACTGAAATGCGGAGTTGATTTGTTTAAAACCTAAAATAATTCAATGAAATCTTCCTAATGTTTAGCTTTGGAAGGGTTAAAAGGAAAGAATGGCTGGCAATGAAATAATATTTGGTTAATTTTGTCCTCTTAAAATCAGCTGATTGGTGTGGAATCAAAAGAAATCATGAAGTTGGTATTGAAGACAGTTAAACAATATAGGTCAAATAATTGTTCTGAAAGAGAAATGGCTTAGTTGCCGATTTCTTTCCTACGATTATAAATGGTTAAAGTATAACATGAGAGTATCGGTTTACCGTAAGGAGCATTTCAATGCTGCGCACCAACTACATAACCCCGCATGGAGTCATGAACGCAATCAGGAAGTTTTTGGCAAATGCAATAACCCCCATTTCCATGGACACAACTACGAGCTAGAAGTGAAGCTGGTGGGGGAGATCAATCCAGAGACGGGGTATGTCTATGACATGAAAGCCCTGAGCGATATCATTAAAGAGAAAATACTTAAAAAGTTTGATCATAAAAATTTAAACCTGGATACCGATGAATTCAAACAACTTAACCCAACTGCAGAAAACATTGCTGTGGTTATTTGGGGTATTTTAAGGAAGGAAATTGAAGAAAAATACGATCTAACGGTTCGATTATATGAAACAGAAAGAAATTATGTTGAATACGACGGGAATTAAGATAGATAGATCCATAGACGAAATTGGGGACGAACACATAGGGACCTCCCATGAGACACCTTTGCGTGACGATGCTTTTGAAATGGACGATGAGCTTAAAATGGAGCTTATAGAAAAACATTTTAAGGAGATCATGCACGTTTTAGGCCTTGACCTGACAGATGACAGCCTGAGTGGGACGCCTAGAAGGGTGGCAAAGATGTTTGTCCAAGAAGTTTTCAGCGGTTTGGATCCTAAAAATAAACCCGAAGTAAAACTTTTTGAAAACAAGTACCAATACAGTGAGATGCTGGTGGAAAAGGATATTACCTTCTTTTCTCACTGTGAGCATCATTTTGTGCCCATTTATGGCAAGGCCCATGTAGCCTATATTTCCAACGGACATGTGATCGGACTGTCCAAAATCAACAGAATCGTCCAATATTTCGCCAAAAGACCCCAGGTCCAGGAGCGCCTTACCATGCAGATAGGTAATGAGCTGAAGGAAATATTGGGAACAGAGGATGTTGCCGTGGTGATTGATGCGCACCATATGTGTGTGTCTTCCCGAGGGGTAAAGGACATCAATAGCAAAACGGTGACCTCCTTCTATAGCGGTAAGTTTGACAAGGATGAGAAAACCAAAAATGAATTCATGCAGTACATTGCATTGAAATAGCGCTAGTTTTTCTTAGGATTAAAAAGAGGTCGGGGTAAAGTACTCCGGCCTTTTTTGCTTCTTGGAAGTATTGATTGATAGCACAAAAAAACGTTAATTTCAATTATGACAACAGAAGATGCTTTTTTGCTTGCTTTGGCCGATTATTTCTTTCTTGTCTTCCATTCAGGATTGATCCTTTTTAACCTGTTTGGCTGGTACTGGCCCGTGTTGAGAAAGTGGCATTTGCTGAGTATTTCATTGACTTTTGCTTCTTGGATAGTTTTGGGGTTCTGGTACGGTTGGGGGTATTGTCCACTGACCGACTGGCATTGGGATATCCTTCAAAAAAGGGGCGCAGAGAATCTGCCCCATTCCTATATCTCTTATTTGCTGGAGAGAATCACCGGACTAAGCTTTCCAGATAAGTGGGTGGATTTTTCGACTTTAACCTTAGCACTCTTGGCATTGGTCATTTCTATAAAGGTGAATTATTCAGGTAGGCGCAGAGGTTAGCGGATTTTCTGTTATTCGCTTTAGTTGGCTTCAGGTGAAAGAATCTGTGGTAGTGGCTTTTTTTTGATGTGAAATTGATTGTTTTGTTACGCTTTTGTTTTTGTTTTATTGTGTTAGCTTTTGTGTTTTTGTTGGAATCTCTTTAAATTCCGAATCTTTGCTAAAATTATCAGAGGTGTCATGCTTTGAAATGGCTTGTTTTAAGGTGGGGATTTCGGTTTTTTGGCGCAGAGGAGAACAATCAGCAATAAACCCCATTAACCCTTTATGACTTTTTTAAAGTTTTTATACGATGAAAAGGATGATCTCCAATTGTGGCAGGAGATGAAGTCGGGCGATCAAGGAGCCTTTGATCAAATTTACACCGAACACGTAGACGGTTTAATCCGATATGGACAACGTTTTACCCAAGATGCAGACATCATAGACGATAGTGTCCAAGAGCTTTTTTGCAGGATTTGGCAAAAAAGAGAGCAGTTGAAACCAACGGACAATATCCGGTATTATCTTATGGCGGCATTCCGTAAGGAGTTGCTGAAGGGAATCAAGAAGGCGAAAAGAAATTCATTGATGGGGAGATTTTTTCCCGAGTCATCATTAGGATTCAGTGCCTCGTTGGAAACTGCCATGATTCAGGAAGAGTCCCGAACACAACAGTTGAAAAACCTAGGCCAAGGTTTTGAAAAACTCAGCTCCAGGCAAAAGGAGATTGTCTACCTCAAGTACTATAATGAAATGAGTTTCGATGAAATTGGCCAAATTATGGAATTGGATAAAAAAGCGGTCTATAATGCCATGTCCAAAGCCATGATCGTTTTAAGGAAAGAAGTACATAGGTGATTTTTAATGCTGAATATTTAGCTAATATAGGGTGTTGATTAATAGTGGTTTAATGGCTTATGGAGTGCCCCGTAAATACCTCAGATAGGTGCAGCTTTTTTTGATAGGAATACTTCTAAAGGCTTTACGAATAGCCGCGAGGATGCCATTAGTCCCAAATGTCAAAAGATTATTTTTGGTGGGCAGGGAAAGAGTAACCTCTTTGCCACTACCATAGGTTTTGAGAATTAGGTAGTAAGCAAGTAAATCTGAGGGGTATTTCGTTTTTCGAAAGCAAGCCAATTCCTTGAAAACTTGATCATTTTCTTTCGACAGGACTGCTTTTATGGATGCAGGAGGAAGGTAGCCCGGAAGGGCTTCAATAACAATAACCACGGGTGTAAACCCGTGGCCGTTGGGATAAAACCCCGCCGGCAACCCCGGCGGGGTTGAACCTTAAAATTTATTTCAGAAATCAGGGAGTAATTTCAGGAGTTGGGGGATTTATGGGTAAAGATCAGTTGAAAATTACCTTGAAGAAGACAAACAAACCATATCATAACTACCGAGTAGAAGACTTTTTAGCAGATGAATCTTTTATTGATTGGGTAAAAGGTCGTAAAGGCCAGGTAGCCTGGCAGGAGATTTTTGAGCAGCACCCTGACCTGGTTCCCATTGCTGAGGAAGCGGGGAAAATCATCCGCCAGTTAAAATTTTCTGAACCAAAAACCAATGAAGATAGAATTGCCAAGCTTCAGCAGCAAATACATGAGCGTATAGGGGATTCGGGGAAAAAGTCAAAGGAGGCCAATGTCGTCGCCCTTCATCAGCGGAATATTCCCTATCAGCCAGAAAGGAGCAATTCATGGAAATGGATGGCAGCAGCAATGGCGGGTATCATCGTTTTTTTAGGTTTGCTGGTCTGGAGGCAGTCTCCGGATGTTGAGCCCGAAAAGCTAAGCGTTGCCTATGTGACCAAAGCAACAAAGAAAGGACAAAAACTGACCACCCGCTTGAGTGATGGGACCATCGTGACGCTCAACGCTGATAGCAAGATCCATTTCGAGGAGGTTTTCAATGATACTGCCAGGTATGTCACCCTCACAGGGGAAGCCTTTTTTGATGTAGCCAAAGACATCAGGCCTTTTAGGGTAAAGTCTAATGGTACTGTAACCACGGCTTTGGGGACCTCCTTCAATATTAAACAAAAAGAGGAAAAAGTGAGCATTTCCCTGGTGACGGGTAAAGTCGGGGTGAACATGGTCAGCCAGAACGGGATGGAAGAATCCACCCTTTTGATACCGGGCGAACAAGTCGCAGTGGAGGTGAAAGATCAAATCAGTTTTGTCAAAGGAAAGTTTGATATAGCTGATGTGCTGGCATGGAAGCGAGGGGTTTTGGCCTTCAGGCAGGTAAACAGCAATGAGGTGTGGAAGGAACTGGAAAATTGGTATGGGGTAGAAATCAAGGTGAAGGACAGGAAAATCCTACACCAGGATTGGAATTATACGGGGAGTTTTGACAATGAGAGCCTCGAGAATGTCCTTGAGAGCATAGGTTTTGTCAAGGGATTTGAATTTGAAATAAAAGGCGAGCAAGTGATTATCTATTAGAACTACAAAATAAACCTAAAATGAAGCCTACGAACACTTCTTAAAAAAAAAGTAGGGGTAAAGAAATTACCCCTGAATGTCAATACCTGTCATGGGGATGCGCAGGTATTGATGAAATTGTTTTAACACTTCTTAATTATTAAAACCAAACAAAAGTATGAAAAAACTATTACTTAAGCCCAATGGCCTCCATGGTATTATGCTATTGGTGCTGTTGTGTACAGGGAAGGTGGGGGACTTATATGCAGGGAAGTCGGACAAGATGACGACTTGGCAAGGAGAGACAATTTTGCTGGATGTGGTATTTGATAACCATGGTTTGGAAGCTGCTTTTGGATTGATCGAACGATCTACAAGCATCAAGTTTTCTTATGACAATAGAGATTTGGACCAGGATGTCCGCCTTACCAGGGCTTTTAAAAACGAAAAGTTAAAAGAGGTGTTGGGATATATCGCCAACCAGGCCTCTTTGGATTTCAAGAGAATCAATAATACCGTGAATGTGGTAAGGTCCAAAAAGGAGCCGGAAAAGGTCACCAAAGAGAAAGTAGAAGAAAGGACCATTTTTGGGGTGGTCAAGGACAGTGAAGGGGTAACCATTCCGGGAGCCAATATTACAGAAATAGGAACCACCAATGGGGTGGCCACCAATGTAGACGGAGAATTTTCATTGAAGCTGATCACGGCAAGCCCAAAGATCCTGGTGTCCTTTGTGGGGTATAAATCACTGGAAGTGGAAATCGGTGCTTCCAGCAAATATGAGATTGTCCTACAGGAAGATGCGGAAGCCCTGGAGGAAGTGGTGGTAGTCGGCTTTGGAGAACAGAAAAAAGTGAGTTTGGTGGGGTCCCAATCTACTGTGAAGGCCCAAGAACTGAAGTTGCCGGTAAGAAGTCTCACCAATTCTTTGGGAGGAAGACTGGCCGGTATTATTTCGGTACAAAGAAGTGGGGAGCCGGGCTATGACGGAGCGGACATTTTTATCAGGGGGATCTCTACATTTGGCTCAAGTCCAAGAAGCCCCCTGTTGATTGTGGATGGCGTGCCGGACAGGAGTATCAATGATATCAATCCCGAGGATATTGAAAGCTTTACGGTGTTAAAAGATGCCTCTGCTACTGCGGTCTATGGTGCAAGGGGAGCCAATGGGGTAATCCTCATCAATACCAAAACAGGACAGGCGGGGAAGCCCCAGATCAATGTGGAGATCAACCACGCCGTGACACAATTTACCCAACTGCCCGAGTTTTTGCGGGCTGCTGATTTCATGAACCTTTATAATGAGGGCTTGGAGCTGAGAGGAAGGTCGCCATTATATTCCGAAGAGCAAATCCAAAAACACATCAGCGGAGAAGATCCTGATTTATATCCGGATGTGGATTGGTTCGATGTGTTGTTTAACAAATATGGCTATAACAGGAGTGCCAATGTCAATGTGCGTGGAGGTTCCGATTTTGCAAAGTATTATGTTTCTGCAGGTTATTTTTCGGAAACGGGCATGTTGAAAAACGACGAGGTCCAGTCGTACAATTCCAGCCTGAAAGTAGACCGCTTTAACTTCCTGACCAATGTGGATGTCAAGGTGACTAAGTCCACGCAGCTGGAGTTGGGGATCAACGGGTTTATTATCAACGGCAACTATCCAGGGATAGGGACGGGAGCACTTTTTGATTTGGCAACACAGGTTCCCTCACACGTGATCCCTCCCCAATACTCCAACGGACAATGGCCAAAAATCCCGGGTGGTAGTCATCCCAGCCCCTATAGAAACCTGACGCAGTCCGGATACGCCACGGAGTACAGAAATACGGTACGTTCCAATATCCGGGTGAGGCAGGATCTTGATTTTATCACCAAAGGACTTAGTGCGACATCCATGTTTTCCTTTGATGCCTACAGCTGGAACAATCTCAACAGAACCAGAAATGTTCAAACCTACTTTGCTACAGGAAGGGATGAAAACGGGGAGTTGATTACTAATGTGGTGGATCCGGGTTCCGATGTGCTTGGTTTCCAGAATTCCAGAGGGGGAAATAGAAAGTTCTATACCGAAACTGCCATTAATTATAATCGCTCCTTTGACAAACATGAGGTTTCCGGATTGCTTTTGTACTACCAATCCGATTATGTCAACGGTGATGCAGGAGATTTGATAGCCTCCATTCCCTTTAGGCATAGAGGGGTTTCCGGCAGGACTACCTATGGTTTTGACCAGCGCTACTTTTTAGAGGCTAACTTTGGTTATTCCGGCTCGGAAAACTTTTCCCCCAAGAAAAGGTACGGTTTTTTCCCTTCTTTTGGGACGGGATGGTTAGTGTCGAATGAAGCCTTTTTTCAGCCTGTAAAGGAGGTGATCAGCCACCTGAAATTTAGGTATACCTATGGTCTGACGGGGAATAGTAATACTGGTTCCAGGTTCCTTTTTCAAACAAGAATTGACGGCGCCGGAGGCTATACCTTTGGTGTTCCTGGGAATACCAGAGGCTGGGGAGGTCTTCAGGAAGGCCAGGTAGGTTCGGATGTGACTTGGGAAACAGGAAAGCGCCATAACCTTGGTATTGAAGTCAGTTCATTTAATGATGATTTGTCACTGATTGTCGAGCTGTTTAAGGAGCGTCGTTCCGGGATTTTGCTCCGACAATATGATATACCTTATGCTTCTGGTTTCACTACAGCCAATATTCCCTATGGAAATATCGGTATTACAGAGAACAAGGGGATTGACATCACGCTGAATTATAATAAGTACTTTTCCAAGAGTTCACTTTTTGATTTTGTGTCCTTCAGAGGCACTTTTAACTACAACCAAAACAAAAATGTGTATGACGGTCTGCCCCCTTGGCAATACCCTTGGCAGGACAGGGTCGGTCACCGTATCGACCAGCGGTTTGGTTATGTGGCTTTAGGCCTGTTTGAGGATGAGGAAGATATTTTAAACTCTCCAGAGCAAGCGGGCGATGTTCGTCCGGGAGACATCAAGTACCAAGACCTTAATGGTGATGGGATCATCAATAGCTACGACCAGAAGGCCATTGGCTACGGTTCCATTCCGCAGGTTTTGTACGGTCTTAATTTAGGTGTGGGGATTAAGAAATTTGAATTTGTGGTTTTCTTCCAAGGTGCAGCCATGTCGGACTTTATGTATTCGGGAGGTTACGGTACCAATCCGTTTTTCCAAGGGCCTACCAATGGCAACTTGTACAGCCAGGCACTGGACCGATGGACTCCTGAAAACCCCAACCCCAACGCGTTTTATCCGCGGATGTCTACAAGACAGGATATCACAACGAATTATTATGGCAGCACTTGGTGGCTTTACCGGTCGGACTATGTCAGGCTGAAAAATGCTGAGGTGGCCTACAATTTTAGTATGCAGTCATTGGAAAAATATGGCATGAAAAACCTAAGGGTTTATGTGAACGGAACGAACCTGTTGACCTTTTCCCCCTGGAAAATTTGGGATCCCGAACTGGGAGACGGCAGGGGGACAGCGTATCCGAATACTACTGCTGTGAACATTGGGCTAAGGGCTAGTTTTCAATAAAATCTAGAGAAAAATGATAAGGATAAAAGAACAAAAATATAAACTAATTGCATGGGTGTTATTGCTTCAGGGATGCTGGATAAGCAGTTGTAACCAGGATTTTTTGAACACGGTTCCCGATAATATCACCACCTTGGACGATGTTTTTACCAATAAAAACATGACCGAAGAGTGGCTGGCAAGAATTTATAATCCTATCCCAAACATGTGGGATCAGCCTTATACGATTCCGTGGTCAGGTATGACGGATGAGCTGAATTATGCTTGGAATCAACCGGCCATCAATTCAGGGGCGATTACTCCGGGAAATGCCTCTCCCAATTATTGGAGCAGTTATTATCAGACCATTCGTCAGGCTGGGATTTTCCTTGAAAATGTGGACATGAACAAGGAATTGCTTGAGCAGCCCGGTGGAGCACAGTTGGTGCAGCAATACAAGGGGGAGGCCCGGTTTCTAAGGGCTTATTTTTACTGGCTCCTGATGAGGCAATACGGCCCGATTGTATTGATGGGGGAAAGCACCTTGCCCACAGATGCCAATTTCCAGATTCCCCGAAGTACATGGGATGAATGTGTGGAATATGTGCTTTCGGAGATGGAGCTGGCCTATGGGATGGTACCGGAGAAGCACCTGAACCCCAACAATCCTTCTCAAATAGATGTGGTACAAACAGGCCGGATCACCAAGCCGATTATCAAGGCGGTGCAGTCCCAGGTCTTATTGTACCATGCCAGCCCGCTTTATAATGGGAATAAGGGAATGGCCAATTTTAAGAATCTGGATGGGACAGTGCTTTTCAATCAGACCTACGATGAGAATAGATGGAAAAGGGCGGCAGATGCGGCCAAGGAAGTGATTGATTTTGGCATGTGGGAATTATATGAAGTGGAGCATGCTGATCCGTTTGTGAAAGGATATCTTTCCAGTAAGGAACTGATGTATGACGGTTGGGATGCTGAAGGGATTTGGTTAAGGGCTTCCAATAACGTCTATGGTTCATGGGAAAGGCACTGTTCGCCCAGAAACGCCAACGGGCAAGGTTGGAACGGCATAGCTGTAACCCAAGAGATGGTGGATGACTTTCGGATGGCCAATGGGAAGGATATTGGCGATCCCACCAGCGGCTATACTGAAGCAGGTTATACGAGCCAATCCAGCGAATATTATGCTTCGGGTACTTTTAATATGTATGTGGGCAGGGAGCCCCGGTTTTATGTGAACGTAACGTTCAATGGGGCCACCGTGCCTGTAGTGTCGGTGCCCAATTCAGATTATGTGGAGTTTTTCTTTACCGGAAACAGCGGAAAAAAAGGAGCCCCGCGGGATTGGCCGATTACAGGTTATACGGCAAGGAAGAACATCCACCCGAACTCTGATTTTAGAAACGGGACCAGTTTTGCCAGGCCAGCCATGATGATCCGCTTGGGTGAAATTTACCTGAATTATATAGAAGCGCTGAATGAATACTCTCCAGGGCATCCCGATATTTTGGTATACCTGAATAAGATCAGAAACAGAGGTGGTTTGCCGGATTATGAAGGGAGTTTGGATCAGGCAACCATGCGCAGGGAAATCCGGTTAGAAAGACAGATTGAGCTGATGTTTGAGGGACACCGATATTGGGATGTGAGAAGGTGGAAAATACCGGACACCGATGAGGATCATCAGGGAGGAGCCTTTCACGGCATGAATATAGAAGCGGGAAGTCATATGTCAGACCCTGCCTTCCATCAGCGAGTGGTGGCGTATACCCGGGCGGATTGGAAGGATAAGTTTTATTTCTATCCCGTGCCTCAAAGCGAAATAGACAGGAATAAAGTACTGGTCCAGTTTCCTGGATATTAATGGACTTTCTGATTTAGGTGTTTGAACTTTATTGAAACAAGATGAAAAAGAATACGATATTCAATTTGGGGCTGGTGATATTGGCGATGGTTTCACTGGTTTCCTGCGAAGAGGATACAGAGGGGCTGAGCCCTCATGCCCAGCTTTATATGCCACAAGCCATCAATAAACCCTCACAACATACATTGGTGCTGAAAGATAGTGCACAGGCATTGGTTTTTGGTGCAGCCTATGGCTCTCCGGAGCTGTTGGACATGGAGATGGGAGTTCAGTTTGAGGTAGCACCGGAACTGGTGGCGGACTTTAATCAGCAAAATGGAACTGCCTATGCCATGGTGCCGGAAGGAAGCTATGAGCTTTCAGGGACCCAGGCCTCTATTTTATCGGGAAAGATGCAGTCGGAATCCTTAAAGGTGTGGATAAATCCCGGCAAGGGCTTTGATTTTGAAACCCACTATTTGCTTCCCATTACCATCACATCCGTAGAAAGTGACTTGCCGATCAATGAGTCGTTAAAGACTACCTATTTTCTGCTGGAAGCGAACCCGCCAATTTACGAGGCCTTTGACAGGTCGGAATGGAGTATTCTGGATGTGTCTTCAGAAGAAGTGGTTGGAGAAGGCGAAAACAACGGAAATGCCAAGCATGCCTTGGATGGTGATATCGGAACCTTTTGGCACACCCAATGGTATGGGGCCTCACCGGGCCTGCCTCATGTCATTGCAGTTGACATGGCAGAAAGCAGGTTGCTGAGTGGCTTTTCTTTTGTCCAAAGACAAAACCGAAGCAGTGGAAACGTCAATGAAATATTCATTGAGCTTAGTGAGGACGGGGAAAATTGGCAGCAGGTAGAGTTGTTTCCCGGAAATTTGCCGGATGATAATGCCAATAACCATGTGTTCTTGAAGAGTCCGCAAAATGCCCGGTATTTTAGGGTGACGATTACCAGCACCCATGGGGATACCGGTCATACCCATTTGGCTGAGATATTTGGATTTTAAGCATAAAGCAAAACGAAGTGAAAAGCTGTTCCGGTTGTTTCGGGACAGCTTTTTTTATTGGCAATATACCGGCTTTGGTCAGCTGAGTTGATTGAGGGGATCGAATCCAGAGGTTTTGTTTTATAACTAAATCTTTCGAAACCTATATAAATATAATTGTTAAATTTTGATTAAGATTTATTGTTTTTATATTTGAAAGTGTTTGATAATTAATGCTGTCTATATAAGAAGGTAATGAAAAGTCAAGAGCTTTGGCAAGTTGACCCCCAATCCCCGCAAGGCATCCGCTCCCTTGATGAAAAGAATGAGAGCGAGGCCAGGTTATGGCTGGAGTATTTGGGGGGAAGTGATGCTGCTCTGGCGGAAATTTACCGGCTCTATTCCAAGAAGCTTTTTCAATATGGAAGACAGTTTACCTCTTCTGATGAATTCATCTATGATGCGATTCAGGACGTGTTTATCTATTTGGTGGATGCCCGTGAAAAATTATCGGTGGCCAAGTCGGTGAAATTTTACCTTTATTCTGTTTTTCGTCGGACTTTAATGAAAAGCTTAGAAAAGAACAGGAAGGTAATAAGTGCAGAGGAAGACGCGCTGGAGGGTTTTTTGATCAGTATGGCAAACGACTATAGGCCTGTTCAGGAGCAGCTTAGCGAGCGACACAAAACACTGTTGATGAAGGCTGTGAACCAGCTTCCTCTACGCCAGCGGGAAATGCTGAATCTTAGGTTTTTTGAGGGGCTCAGTTATGAGCAAATCGCCGCGGTAATGGATTTGGCCAATGCCAAAACCGTAAGGACCATGATGTACCGTTCTTTTTCAAAACTTAATAAAGTCTTGTCTCCCCTGAAGCAGATGTTGTATACCCTGCCATTGATCGGGACTTTTTTGTGAGCCATCTGAAAACCTGCGGAATCCCCTCCTTCGGTGGGCAGGCTGAGAGAAATAAATCTACGGGTGAAACTACGGATAACCGTATTTGTTTTTATGTATATCCGCAAAGACACCAGTAGCTATAAATTATAAAAACCATATCTCACAGACTACACGGAAATCCAC